>JAYYQC010000135.1:0-17280 GCA_036128675.1 Myxococcota bacterium
TACATAGAGGTTTCTGAAGCCTTTATCTGTATGGTGATAGGGCCGCTTTTCCGATGGTTCAGACATGGTGGTACACCCCACAAAGATTGCGAGTACACTCAATAGGATGATGTACTTCGGGGAGGATTTAGCCATAGCCGCTCTAGTATGGCGCTTTGATTGTACATGACAAGGCTTAGGCTCGGTGAAATCGCTTCGCGCAGCGGGAAGACTGTGGTAATCAATTGCGACAAAGAGGAGGAGTAATGCGACTTTTAGCATTTTTAATGACGATGAGTTTTGCTGGTTTTGCGTATGCGGGGCCGAAAGTTGAAGTGACGACTTCTAAAGGTGCATTCGTGATCGAACTGGCACCAGACAAAGCCCCGAAGACGGTTGAAAACTTTTTAGCCTACGTCGACGCTGGATTCTATTCTGGGACCATCTTTCACCGGGTGATTCGAATGTTTATGGTTCAAGGTGGCGGTATGGATGCAGCTCTCACGAAGAAGAAGACGTTACGTCCTCCGGTAGAATTGGAGGTCAATCGTGGCTTATCGAACCTACGGGGAACGGTTGCAATGGCCCGAACATCGAACCCAAACAGCGCAACGAGCCAGTTCTTCGTAAACGTTGTGGACAATAAACGACTCGACTCTACTGGCGGTGGATACGCTGTCTTCGGTAAAGTAATTTCGGGAATGGAAGTCGTCGACGCGATTCGAGCAATGCCAACTACTAAGAAAAACGGCATGCGTGATGTACCGGTTGAGACGGTCAGTATTGTGAGTGCTAAGCGCGTTAAGTAACCCAATGGGAGAATAAAGCCATGTCGTTATTAGGAAAGTCAGCCCCTGATTTCAAAACGAAAAATCATTTGATGGAAGATGTTACCTTGAGTCAATTCAAGGGTAAGAAGGTCTTGCTTGCGTTTTATCCGGCGGCCTTCACGGGTGTATGCCAAAAGGAGATGTGTACGTTCCAGGATGGCCTTGAGGCTATGAATGGTTTGGGGGCAGAAGTGCTCGGTGTCTCAACGGATATGCCTTTTTCGAATAAAGTGTTCGCAGAACAGAATGGGATTCAGTTCTCACTTCTCTCTGACCCAAGCCGCTCGATTGTAAAAGCGTATGGAACCGCCTTCGAAAACTTTGCGGGTATGGACGGCTGTACTGTCGCACAACGCTCGGTATTCATCGTGGATGAGAATGGCGTGGTTAGCTTTGAGTGGATTGCCGAAAATCCCGGCGTCGAACCGGATTATGATGCAGTGAAGGCTGCACTTGGTTGAGAGAAAGCGTTGATGTGTGCGAATTGCTAAAGGTCAGGGTTAGAAAGACGGCTCAAACGACCTGAAGAATTGCTCTCCGTCGTCTGTCCCGCATAGCTAACCTTATGTCTAGTCGGCAAGCAGCGTCTGCCTCTGCTCCTTGCTCAGTAGTATTGGTTCAAACCGAATGTCTTCACTTTCAAGCTTTGGCTTAATTGCTTCAAAGACTGGCCTGTACCGGTAGAAGGGCACGTGGGGATAGAGGTGGTGGACAACATGCAAATTCTGCCCGAGTAAAAGAATACCCAGTCCTTTGCCCTCGAGTACCCGAGTTTGACCGTAGCGCGCTCGCTCCTTATGAGGCCAGTGAGGAAGGTAGTCGAGCGTCCAGCTAAGGGAACAGTGCGTCAAAAAGCCGGGTAAAATCCAGGCGAGCAGTAGTGCCTCGCCGACACCTGCAAAGTATATTTCAAGCTGGCAGATTCCGACTCCAAGCATTGAAAGGTAGATCAGCATCTCAATTTGAGTGCGTAAAACCCTACGCCGACGTTTCGGTATCTTGTAAAAGATGTGAACCGCATAATTTGGATAAACCATCAATGTTCGTAGGAAGACGCCGAGCGGATTTGAGGAGAAGACCCAGTAATCGGGGTCCTTTTCGGGGTCGTTCGTGTTGGCGTGATGGGTAAGATGGACCAAGACAAAAGCGGTGTAAGGAGCCCAAAACGGTAGACCAGCCAACCAACCACAGATCGTATCCAACCAGTGGTTGTGGGTCTTGCCACTGATATTGCCATGGGTTGCTTCGTGAAAAGGCGTGAAGCTGATGTAGCCACAAAGCACTGTGAAGATAGCACCAAGCCACAGAGGGATGATTCCGCTGAGGAATGCGTAGACGTTCAAACCCCATAGCGTCAACGCGCCGACCAACAACACAATGGTCGGGTACGCAACGAAGCCCATATGTTTTCGCAGGACTGAAGTGTTGCGTCTCGGCGTTGCGACGTCAGCCATTACAAATGTACCTTCATCTTTCCTCACTCTGGTTACACACTACAAGCGCTCTTCAGCCTAAATAAAAGGCCTTAACTCGCAGGTTGAGAGCCAACGCGGGTATCGTTGGTCGCGGTCGAGCTAAGACTTATCTCTGAGAGATTAAACAGAAAATAGACGCTTCACAAAAAATGAAGAAATACAGTGTACTGGACAGCCATTGCTAAAGTTCCTTGGTATCCCAATTCAGGCGTTGGTGTTGCGCCAGGTACCAATTTAGAACCGATCGTCCGTGAGCTTCGGCCGCACGTGGCGCCCAAAGAACGACAACCAGTTTCGTTGTCTCAGGGCTGGTTTTGGTCCGTTGACTGTCTTTTACTGGCGTCCCGCTAACACCGACTTTATCGCAAAGTGCAACCAGTCCAGATGCATCTATAAGCTGCCCCGAAGGGTTAAATTGATACCGCGTCTCTTTCGGACACCATCGAATTTTAAGAGGACCGTCGAGAAGCTCCGCGTCTACGACACTAATCGGAAGCCCCGAATGGAAGGATGTTAGGTTACAGAGGTCAACCGCAGCGTTGATACCATCGGTTGGTGAAAAGATACCCTTCTCGAATGCGCTCACAAGGTATTCAGATGCTGGTTTTCCTCGTCCCGTCGGTTTGTATCCATGCGGTCGGAGGCTATTTCTGACTTCGTGACGAAGTTCCTCGTTCCGAGGGAAAGGAAAGACCTCTGGAGGCTGCGGCTGTAACCACTCTCGTAGCTCAAGCGGGAGGGAGAGCTCGCCAAGAGATTTAGGTAGCACAACATAAAATGATAGAGGCCTGAGTGTCTCTAGTACGCTGTCATCGAGCGATAGCGGAGGGTTAAGTGTCATTTCGCTTGCCTTAGAGGTGATAGTTGATGACAGAGGATAGCTGCGGCAGTGGCAACATTGAGTGAATCCCCACTCGCCACCATTGGGATCTCGATAAGTCGATTGGCGGCCTGAAGGACTTCGTCGGTTAATCCATAGCCTTCATTGCCGACCGCCAATAAGACAGGGGATAGCATAGGGCTTAATGTGAAGGAATCCATCGCAGTCTCTGATAAGGCAGCGGCGAGTATGTTCGCTTCGGAGAAGTGGCCGAGAAGTTTTTCGGTCTCGACTACGTGTACCGGAATGCGAAAGATATGACCGGCAGATGACCTAGCAGAGCGTCGCGAAAAGGGGTTTGTTGACTTTGAATCAAAGTAAACCCCGTCGAACCCTAGGGTCGATGCGATGCGAATTAGAGTTCCAACATTACCCGGATCGGTGATATTTTCACCAAAGAGCCATCTTTGCCCAGGCGTTAGCGCGTCGAATGCGGTGGGAAAGAGGTTCTCTGGGCGTCTTGCCCTGGCGAGGACACCCCGATGAAGGTCAAAACCAACGAGTTTTTCGAGCTCGCCACGTGACAAGACGAAGGTATCACAGTTGTCTGGAAGCGTTGCTTCGAGACGCTCAGCTTTGGTTTGAGACGTCACAATCTCAATGATCTCGAACGGAGATTCTATCAGCCGCTCGAGGACCAATTCAGTCTCGATAATAAAGCCGTCTGGGCTAGCCCATTTACGGTTCAGTCTCAGGTCGTGGTAGGGTTCGAGTCGTGGATCACGGGAATCCGTCTCGATGAATCTAGCCATGGAGGGACGATTAAGCCTTCACTGATTCCCAGACGTTCATTCGCTGGAGGGTTGCATCACGCTCAGGACCCACGCTCGCCATGGCGACCGGGATACCCAAGAACTCCTCGATACGTTGGATATACGACTTAAACGTCGCAGGTGCTTTATCGAAGTCACGAAGCTCTTGCGTCGAGGTATTCCAACCAGGGAATTCTTCGTAAACAGCCTCGACGCTGTCAAACTTGTTCGCATCGGTTGGGAAGTCTTTGGTCAATTCACCGTTGATCTTGTAGCCAGTACAGAGCTTCAGTGATTCGAATTTATCCAGAACATCCAACTTCATCAGTGCGATATGGGTCAAACCATTGATGCGTACCGCATAGCGTAATGCGACAAGGTCAATCCACCCGCAACGGCGAGGTCGGCCGGTGGTTGTTCCAAACTCGTGTCCTTCTGCTCGAATTCGCTCACCGACTTCGTCGTGAAGCTCGGTCGGGAAAGGACCACTGCCAACGCGTGTCGCATAAGCCTTGGCGATTCCCAAGACCAATCCGATGTGTCGGGGGCCGATACCAGATGAGGCACAGGCTCCACCGGCAGTTGGTGATGAAGAAGTTACGAAGGGGTAGGTTCCATGGTCGATATCCAGAAGCGTACCTTGAGCCCCTTCGAAGAGAACTGCGGAGTTCTTCTCGAGCTCTTCGTTGAGAAGATGAGGTGCGGATACGATGTGCGGAGCCAATCGCTCGTAAGCCTTGAGTAGGTAGTCTTGGACCGAATCCACGGTCCACTCAGAATTCGTCAGATGCGCCGCATGCTCTGCAAAGTGACGCTCTAGCTTCTGCTTCAGCACTTCGGGGTGGGCTGGGTCCGCCAATCGGATGCCACCACGGCTAATCTTATCGGTATAAGCGGGGCCGATACCGCGACCGGTTGTTCCGATCTTGTCACCACCCTTACGCGCTTCCGACCCTAGGTCGAGCTCCTTATGAGTCGGCAGGATAAAGTGAGCCTGATCAGAGAGCTTGAGCTGATTGAGGTCAGCACCATGATCGATGAGTCCATCCATCTCTTTGAGGAGTTGCTCAGGATCTATGACTACCCCGCTGCCGAGGACACAGAGGGTACCCTTGTGCAGAATGCCGGACGGAATGAGGTGAAACTTATAGGTCGTATCGCCAACAACAATCGTGTGCCCAGCGTTGTTTCCGCCCTGGTATCGAACAACGACGTCGGCTCCTTGGGCCAAAAAGTCGGTGATTTTACCTTTGCCTTCGTCACCCCATTGGGCACCTACGATTACTACAGCACTCATGCATCATCACCTTTCAAGGTCGGGTCGTTGAGACCGACGCGTTGGAAAATTGTGTCGACGTGTTCCAGATACCGGTCGAGCTTGAACGCCGCTTCGAGCTTATCCGGGGAGACCTTTTCCTCGACTGTGGGGTCTTTAGCAAGTGCAGACTTGAGGTGGTCTTCATCGCCGGCCCATACGCGCATCGCCTGTGCTTGAATGACGCGATAGGCGTCCTGTCGTTCCATCCCAGCCTCAAGCAGGGTGCCGAGTGCACTCTGACTGAAAAGCAGGCCTTTGGTGCGGTCCATATTTCGCACCATATTCTCTGGGTAAACGAACATCTTATCGATCAACTTGGTCGTCTTCAGCACCATGTAGTGAGCAACATGGAAGGCGTCTGGGACGATGACACGCTCGACTGAGGAGTGGCTGATGTCACGGTCGTGCCATAATGCGACGTTTTCCATCGCGGAGATCGCATAGCCTCTTAGCAGGCGCGCCATACCACTCAATCGCTCGCCAGTGATTGGGTTTCTCTTGTGTGGCATCGCGGAGGAACCAGTCTGCCCTGGAGCGAAGTATTCCTCAGCTTCTCGAATATCGGTTCGCTGCAATGAACGCATTTCGGTCGCGAAGCGCTCGATACCCGCTCCTAAGACCGCGAGTGTGTTGAGGACCGATGCATGCCGATCTCTCGGAACAACTTGCGTAGACACTGGTTCGACTTGGAGGTCGAGTTTATTCATGACCGACGCTTCGAATGCGGGGTCAGTTTGTGAATAGTTGCCGACCGCACCCGACAGTTTCGCATGAGCGATTTCTTTACGAGCTATTTCGAGCCGCTCTAAATTGCGACTCATTTCAGCGTACCAACCTGCCAAGCGAAGCCCAAAAGTGGTTGGCTCTGCGTGCACACCGTGAGTCCGGCCAGCGCATGGTGTGAGCTTGTAGGTGTTCGCTTGACGGCCGATAACTTTATGAAGTTCTTTTGTCGCTGTGATGAGCGTTTCGAGACTGTCGCGCATCCCCATCGCCAGAGCAGTATCGACGATATCGCTACTGGTCAGGCCTCTGTGAATGTGTCGACGTGCTGGGTCTCCAACGGTTTCGCCCATCGCCCGAACAAACGCAACGACGTCGTGGTTGGTGACCTTTTCGTGTTCCGAGACACGTGCAGCACTTTGATGATGACCTTTGCGAATCGCCTCGATATCGCCGTCGGAGATTTCACCGCGCTCGTGAAAGGCTTCACAAGCAGCAATTTCTACCTTGGTCCATCGACTAAATTTGGCCTCTTCATCCCAAAGGCCTCGCATCGCTTCAGTCTCGTAACGCTCGATCATAGTCTTAGTACTCCGTAGGAAGCTCTGCGCTTAGAACTTTATTGGCGTCGCCTTTGACGACTTCTACAAGGCGTGCACGAACTTTTTCGTCATTGAGGCCAATGATTCGGGCTGCCATGTAGGCTGCGTTCTTAGCACCGGCTGAGCCGATACCCATTGACGCTACTGGTACACCGCCAGGCATCTGGACAGTTGAAAGAAGTGCGTCGAAGCCGGAAAGTGGACCGGCTGCGATTGGAAGGCCAAGAACAGGTAGCTGAGAGTGTGCAGCAACAACACCAGCGAGGTGAGCAGCCATACCAGCAGCAGCAACAATTACCTGTGTGCCTTTAGCTGGTAGTGTTTCAAGGTACGCCATAAGCGGTCCTGGCGTCCGGTGGGCCGAGAGAACCTTTGCTTCGTGGCTGATGCCTAGATTATCGAGTGCCTTGCGACATGATACGATGGTATCGTGGTCGTTGGCGGATCCCATTAAGATGACAACTTGTGCTTCTGCTTGACTCATAATGAACCTTCCTTGTTTGCACCGATATCGGTACGGTAATGTTTTCCGTCATAATCAACGGAAGGTATTCCATTGTATGACTGCGTGATCGCTTCTTCGGTGCTAGATGCGCGTGCAACGACGGCAGCGACACGGCCGCCATTGGTTCGCAGCGTGGTGCCATCCAGTTTAGTACCGGCATGAATGAGCCAGCGGTTTTCGGTCTCAAGTTCTGCATGGATCGACATTGCATCGCCTTTTCGAGTCGCGTCTGGATAACCAGCTGCTGTCACAACGACGGCGCATGTGTGTTCTTTTCGGACTTCTAACTTGAAGCCCTCAAGATTTCCTTTCGCAGTGGCCAGGCAGAGCCGTAAGAACTCTCCGTCCTCGAGTCGAGGCAGGATAGCTTGAGCTTCGGGGTCGCCAAGTCGAACGTTGTACTCTAAGAGCTTTGGCCCGTCTTTCGTCAGCATGAAGCCCGCGAAAAGAAAGCCTACAAATGACGCATCGTGGTCATGCAGTGCTTGAAGTGTTGGCTGAATTGTTGACTCAACGATACCGGCCAGGAGCTCATCGGTGATGATTGGATTGGGTGAAATTGCACCCATGCCGCCCGTGTTTGGGCCTTGGTCATCGTTATCAAGTCGCTTGTGGTCGCGCGCATGAGGCAGAGCAACAGCTTCTAGGCCGTTGCATGCAAAGAATAGAGACGCCTCGATGCCGAAGAGGCGCTCTTCCAAGAGAAGCTCTTTGCTGGCTTCCCCGAGCTTACCGTCAAGTAGTTCATGACCGATTTTGCGGCAGTCTTCCATTGCGTCGGGCAGGAAGACACCTTTGCCGGCGGCAAGGCCGTCAGCTTTGACAACGGGTAGGCCCGATTTCCAGTTATCGAGGGCGCTGTCGAGTTCGTCATGGGTCTTGGCAATCGCGAATTCGGGTGCTGGCACCTTCACGGCCGTCGTAACCTGTCGGGTAAAGATTTTTGAGCCTTCGAGTCGCGCCGCGGAACTCTGGGGGCCGCAACATGGGATGTTCACGGCCGAGAATTTGTCGGCGATTCCGTCAACAAGCGGTTGCTCAGGTCCGGGGATGACCAGTGAAATGTCATTCTCTCTAGCCCAATTAACTAAGCCATCTAAGTCACTGGCGGCGAGATCTAGATTTGTGGCAAGCTCCGCCGTGCCAGGATTTCCTGGCGCGATGAAGATCTGATCTTGGTCGAGGGTTGTTGCGAGGGCACGAATCATTGCGTGTTCGCGTCCACCACTTCCGATAACGAGTACTTTCATGTCTCCGTTCTCCTCTTAGTGTCGAAAGTGGCGCTTGCCGGTAAATACCATCGCGATTCCAAGTTCGTCACAGGCCGCGATGACTTCATCATCACGTTTCGAACCGCCCGGCTGAACTACCGCGATGACGCCCGCTTCGCCCGCGAGTCGTACACAGTCGTCGAATGGAAAGAAAGCATCGCTGCCAAGGAATGACCCCTTAATGTCGTCTCCGCACTTTTTGATCGCCTGCTCACACGCATCTACACGGCTCATCTGGCCGGCGCCCGCGCCTAAAAGCTGACGTCCTCGCGTAATGGCAATGGCGTTAGACTTAAGAGTCGCGGTCGCGTACATCGCGAATTTGAGTTCTTCCATCCATCCATCTTGAAGCTGAGTTTTCGTCACCACCTTCCAGTCGGACGTATCGACGACACCCGGATCAGTCGCTTGAACGAGAACGCCGCCACCGATGCGGTGCTGGTGCAGAGCCGGCTCTGGGCTGCCTTCGGGAAACTTGAAGAGGCGAAGGTTGGAGCGCTTCGAAAGCAGCTCGCGGGCTTCAGCGGTGAAGTCAGGGGCTGCGATGCACTCAACGAAGAGCTTCGCATCGATAATGGCCTGAGCGGTATCCGCTTCGAGTGGCTGTTTTAAGCCAATGATGCCGCCGAATGCTGAGACGGGGTCTCCAGCGAGGGCTCTCTTAAAAGCCTCGGCCTGGTTGTCGGCGCTTGCCAGCCCGCAAGGGTTGGTGTGCTTTACAATTGCACAGCCGATACCTTCGAGACCAAACGCTGCTCGGTAGGCTGCATCCATATCGAGGAAGTTGTTGTACGAAAGCGCTTTACCGGTAAGTACCTCTCCGTGGGCGGCTCCGCGTGGCTCATCGCTAAAACGGTAGAGGGCGGCTTCCTGGTGAGGGTTCTCGCCGTATCGAAGAGTCTTATCGATGGTCGCACCGGAAAGGGCTTCTGGAAGTGTCGCTTCACTGGTGCTCGGTGCTGCTCCGGTGGCCCAATTTGCGATCATCACATCGTAGCGCGCGACGGCAGCGAAGACCTTGGCACTGAGATTTTGACGGAGGCTAAGTTCGACACCACCAGAGTCCTTTAGAGAGGTGAGAACGGCTTCGTAATCGTCGGGGTCGACGATCACGGTAACACCGCCGTCGGCATTTTTTGCCGCAGCGCGAAGCAGAGTTGGTCCTCCGATATCGATATTCTCAACCATGACATGGCGTGGCGAATCGTCTTGGAGCGCCTTCTCGAAAGGATAGAGGTTGCAAACTACAAGATCGATGGGTGCGTAGCCGTGTTTAGTGAGGTCTGATAGGTGATCCTCAATACGTCGGTCGGCAAGAATGCCCGCGTGAATTTTAGGATGGAGCGTTTTGACACGTCCGCCCAATACCTCGTTGGCCCCAGTGAAGACTTCAACTGGGGTTACCGGGATATCGGCGTTTGCGATGGCCTTTGCGGTACCACCCGAAGAGAGAAGTTCGACACCTTGTTCGTGTAGTGAACGAGCAAACTCAACAACGCCAGTTTTGTCGAAAACCGAAATGAGCGCACGCTTTATCGCACCGCTGGCTGGTGGTAAATCCGCAAGATTTGATGGGGCTTCAATCATGGCTTACTCCTTCAAGAGCCCGAGTTTCCGGGCGGTAAAGAGCCAGATGGCTCTTGGATAGATAACGTGTTCGACTTCGTTAAGGACCCGCTCGGATAGCTTGTCTGGTCCTTCGGTTGGGTCAATGTCGATGGAGCCCTGAAGAATGATCGGCCCGCTATCAACATCGGGGATCACTTCGTGGACAGTCGCACCGGTGACTCGAACTCCCGCATTGCACTGGCGTTCAGCGGTGTTGATGCCTTTGAAATCCGGAAGCAGAGTAGGGTGAATATTTAGAATTGTTCCGGGAGACTCTTCGATGAAATTCGCAGATAAAATCCGCATATAGCCCGCCAAAAGGATGTGCTCAATTTGATGGGCTTTCAGACATTCTAGAATTTCGGCTTCATGTTCGGATTTCGTATGTGAATTTTTCGGGATGGCGATTGAGGGAACATCGTATCGCTTTGCAATTTCAAGACATGGCGCATCTTTATGGTCGGAGATGAGCACACCGACGCGGCCCGGAACTTTATTGTCCCGAAACGCTTCGAGCAGAACTTCCGCGTTTGAGCCTCTGCCAGAGGCCATAATCGCGAATTTGAAGCCGTCCTTATGACTTGGCAAAACCAAGGTCTACTCCTCTTTCGCCGGCCTCGATATGGCCGACTTTCAACCAAGAATTCTCAGGCTGACCGAGCTGCTTCTCTGCGGTCTCGGGGTCAACGACGATGCAAAACCCGAGTCCTAAATTGAAGGTTCGCGCCATATCTTCGTCGCTGACATTTCCCGCGCGCTGAATCACATTGAAGATTGCGGGGCGTTCGTATGTAGTTGGGTCGATAACGATTCGGATGCCGTCGATCGCGAGTTTCTCAAGCCGTCCTAGCAAACCACCGCCGGTGATGTGAGCAGCGGCGGTGAATTTTGAATGTGTCAGAAATGCCATAACATCTCGTACGTAGAGTTGTGTTGGGGTCAATACGACACGCCCTAGAGGCTCTTCAAATTCCTCAAGCTTTGTGTCCACATTGTAACCACCTCGGTCGAAAAGTGCCTTTCGGGCGAGGGATAGACCATTGGAGTGAACACCTGCAGATGGAAGCCCAAGAACCACATCGCCGGGCTTGAGTGCCTTTGGATCTGGAACTTTATCCTCGTCGACGATACCAACTGCAAAACCAGCAAGGTCGAAATCGTCCGGAGCATAGACCCCTGGCATCTCTGCCGTCTCACCACCGATGAGTGCGCATGTTGATTCGCGACAAGCTGAAGCGATCCCTGCAACGATTTGCTCCATTACATTGGGGTCGAGTTTCCCAACCGCAAGGTAATCGAGAAAGAGAAGAGGGCGAGCCGCAGCAGGGAGAAGGTCATTGACGTTCATGGCGACGAGATCTTGTCCGAGTCCTTCGAACCAGCCGACTTGTCGAGCAACGAGTAGCTTGGTGCCTACACCATCACAGGTAGCCGCGATGAGCGGTGATTTCATACCGTCGATGGGTGCACGAACCAGCCCCGCATAGGCGGTCTTTTTAAGGACATCAACAGCATTATGGGTCGATTTAGTATGGGCAGCGATGCGATCGACAAAAGCGTCTGCTGCTTCGACATCAACACCTGCGTCGCGATATGAGAGGCCTGTAGTTTCGTTACTCATACTGGGTATTCTCCATGAGGTCGTGTTCAGTAGGGCTTAGGTTCCCGGACCTTTTCTGACCTCTAATCGTTTGAACCTCGTTCGTCACAAGCCAATGAACCACTGGCCTTTGACGGTTCTTCTGCCGGGAGACGTTGACAATGGTCACACCACAACCTTTGTGAGGTGCCCATTGTTCCATCGTCTAGTCGGCTTTCTTCGTCGTTATGTGGTGCGCATTGTAAGTCTCAATGAGAGCTTCCAATGGCATGTCGAGGGATGTGCCGTCGATTCGTAGAGCATCGCCTCCAACTGTGCCGGTTACCTTAGCGGGAACGCCGTGTTCCGCTGCAGCAGCTAGGACAGCGTCGGTCTGGTCAGGGGATACAAGTGCCCACGCGGTTGCAGCAGTCTCACCGAAGAGCTTCCAGTCAGCCCGACCCTGGCTATCGAACGCATCAAGCTGCGCGCCTTGTTGAGCACGGGCACAGAGCTTTGCAAGTGCTACACCGAGTCCACCGCGACCTACGTCTTTCGCAGCGCGAATGGACTGCTTCTTTGTCTCCTGAAGCAGAAAGCCAATGAGCTTCTTTTCTGCGCTGAAGTCGACATCAACATCACCACCAACAAGATGTCCGGTTTGTTGATTGCCGTAATAGCTTGCCGTTGGTGTTTCTTTCGGAGTTCCTAGAAGAATAACCACATCGCCGGCTGAAGCGTGCGCAAAGGGAACATGCTCAAGCTTATCGATGCGCCCGATCGACCCGACCATTGGTGTCGGGGGAATCGGTCCAACCGGTGACTCATTGTAAAGTGAGACATTGCCTCCGGTAACTGGGATTTCGAGGGCTTCAAGTCCCGCTTTGAGTCCGGCAATAACCTGCTCGAGCTTTTTATTCTCTACAGGGTCACGCGGAGAAGCGATATTAAGTCCGTCCGTAATAGCGATTGGCATCGCACCGGTACAAGCTAAGTTTCTCGCAGATTCTGCAAGTGTTGCTTGAGCACCAAGAAATGGGTCATGAGAGCAGAGGTCACCGCGGCTAGAAATAGAGAGAGCGAAGCCTCGCTCCGAATCTGGTAGCTTAAGCACCGATGCTTCACTTTGAGTTGGGCCGCGAACAGTTCGGTTGCCAACAGTCTGATCGTAGTGAGAATAGAGCTCTTCCTGATTTACGATACCAGGACGGCTTAGAAGCCCCGTAAGGACGTCGTTTAAAGAGGAAGGCATCTCGAACTCAGGATAACCGTCTTGTTCTGGGATGGCATCTGCTACAGGCCAGTCACTCGGCGGACAGCCGTCAGCGACGAGTTCCGCAGGTAGGTCGACAAAGAGTTCTTCTTTGAAGCGTATCTTCACACGATCATGGGATGCAACTTCACCGCAGAGAGCGGCCTGGACGCCGTAGCTGCGGAAGTGCTCGAGCGCGGCATCTACCTTGTCGGCTTCGATGAGGAACATGAAACGTTCTTGTGACTCAGAGAGAAGGATTTCCTGAGGCGTCATTCCTTCTTCGCGAATTGGGATATCGTCGAGGTAGACATCAAGACCGACGCCGCCAGCCGCAGCCATCTCAAAAACTGAGCAGGTCACACCGCACGCGCCCATATCCTGGCATGCAACGAGACCCTGGGAGTTTGTGAAGCTCAAGCACGCTTCCATCAGTTTCTTGCCACCAAAGGGGTCACCGACTTGAACGTGGGGGCGGTCGTCAACGGTGTCTTCCTCGAGCTCCTCAGATGCGAAAGCCGCGCCAAGAATACCATCTCGACCAGTCGGAGCGCCGACGTAGACAAGCTTGTTACCTAGACCGCTGGCAGCAGCAGTACGCATATCGTCGGCTTTGCATAGACCGGCTGCGAGCGCATTGACGAGGATATTTCCTTCATAACGTTGGTCGTAAATGGTCTTTCCACCAATATTCGGAACGCCGAATGCATTGCCGTATGCAGCGATACCGGCAACGACGCCATCTTCGAGGTGACGGTTATGTCGAGACGTTGGCATGCCGAAGCATAAGGAGTCCATCACTGCGCATGGACGTGCGCCCTGTGCCACGATGTCTCTCAAAATACCACCCACGCCGGTGAGTGCACCTTGGAAAGGCTCGACCGCGCTTGGGTGATTATGACTCTCGATCTTAAACGCAACTGCCCAGCCGTCGCCTACATCGACAACGCCGGCATGCGAACCGGGACCCGCAAGTGCGTATTCGCCGTCCTTTGGTAGCGTCTTCAGCCAATGGAGGGTCGACTTATAAGAACAGTGTTCGCTCCACATGCCAGCGAAGACACCAAGCTCGGTTCTCGTTGGAACCCTTCCAAGGGTTTTCTCGACATGTGCGTATTCACGGTCACTAAGACCGAAATCAGCGGCAAGTTTTTTGGCGTCGGTGACGTCAATCGTTTCAGATGCGGCAAACATAGAGAGACTCCGTGTGTCGGTTAAGCTCGTTCGAACCAGGCTCGGGCTGCTTTGAAGATGGCGAGGCCATCATCGCTACCGAGTGTAGCGTCGGCTGCGCGTTCGGGGTGTGGCATGATTCCTAGGATGCGTCCGGTAGTGTCCAGCATCGCCGCGGCATCCGCGTTCGATCCGTTCGGATTCTTGGTATACGCCAGAGGTGAGCGCGCTTTGGCCGCCTCATCGCCTTCTGGGTGGTAATAATTACCTTCACCATGGGCCATTGGCATAAAGAGCTTAGTGCCAGGCTCAAGTCCATGAAGCCACGGTGTGGATACCGCTTCGCGAACCTCCAGGTGAATCCACCGGTGTCGGAATGACGGCGGTGTATTGTAGGTGAGGGCTCCGGGAAGATAACCGGACTCTACAAGGATTTGAAAACCGTTGCAGATACCGATGGCGAGTGCGCCTTTCTCGACGCGGTCGCCGATATCCAAGACAGCGGGTGCTTGTGATGCAAGCATCCCGGCCCGCCAATAGTCGCCGTACGAAAACCCACCGGGAAGGCCAATCACGTTTACATCTTGCGGGAGATGCTCGTGGCTCTTCACATAGCTGGTTTCAAAGCCAGCGGCTTCAAAGGTTTCAAAGAGGTCGCGGTCACCGTTGCTCCCTGGGAAGACGATGACGACCGCTTTGGGCTGTGGCGCGCTCATGAGAGCTTCTCAACCGTAATATCGAAGGTCTCGAGGTTGGGGTTCACGAGCAAACGCTTGCACATGTCTTCAACCTGGTTGCGCGCATCGTCCTCGCTTGAAGCATCTAGCTCAAGCTGGAGAAATCGACCAACAGACTGGACTTTGAGGCCTTGGCAGCCAATGCCTTCAAGTGCTTCTTGAACTGCGTCACTTTGTGGATCCCGGACGACATCCCGGGGACGGACAATCAAATCGATTTTGAACATTCAGACACCTCCGATGGGCGTCTTAAGCCCGCTGGGAATGCACTGTTATATGCCTGTTTGTCAAGTGAAATGAAGCGCTGTTGTAACGTTAATGACGCGATGCGTTGGCTTCACATAAAGACATGATCGTTGATTTCACGGGTTAAACCGGAGATCACGGTATCATCGATGCTTAAAAGACTTTTGCCGATCATGATCATTGACTGCACAGCGTCTTGATCGGGGATACCCTCATAGATGCCAACCTTCTTCGCGAGGGCATTTGAAAAGAGCACCGAGTTGAGAGGAGAGATACGGTCAGCGGCATCGTAATCCTCGTAATCTTCAATAATTCGCCCAATTACGCTGGGCAGATTCCAGTGCTCAGTAATCGCGCACCCGACCTCCCGATGGAGTTCCTCGATGATGGCCATCCAGTTATCATGATCGATCCAGTCCATTGCTTCTCGAATAGGCAGTCCGCGTTCGAACTCTAAGAGGTAGACCGCGACGACAACTTTACCGATATCGTGGAGAAGTCCAGCGACATAGGCGGGTTCGACGTCTCGGCAGCCGCAAATGCCGGCAACGTTTCGCGATAACATCGCAGTGGCCATCGCGTGCTCCCACATCGAGGCAAGGGTGCTGTTCATACGAGGGTCATGCGAAACAAAGATTTGTCGACCCACAAGCCCCATAAGAATATTCTTCAGGCCTCGAATACCAAGGTGCGCAATCGCTTTACTGACGCTCTCCATTTTACCCGAGCGGCGGTGCATCTGACTGTTGGCGACGCGCATGACATTGGCGACGAGGACGGGGTCGTTTTCTACAAGTTTCGTGAGCTTTGATTGATCAACTTTCTGATCGTCGAGGAGCTGTTGGAGTTCTTGCGAGACCTTCGGAAGCGTAGGGAGCACCAGCGACCCAGCCTGAATGCGGGTCATGAGAATGCTACGGAGGGTCTCCGTAAGTTTAGTGTAATCCCTCGGGTTCATCGGCTCCTCGTCTGTACCTTACTGTATATGCTACAGCTTCTGATAGAATCGTCGAGTCTCCGAGAAACTTAACTATCTAACCCGCGGCACCTTCGATTGCTTCTTTCACCGACCCGTAGACAGGAATTGTGGCGGTCTCTTGAAGACCAGAGAGGGTTTGACCCACAGTTTCGTTGCCGACTACGCGTAGGTTGAGTCCGACTTTTTCGCAGTGTTTTTGGGCATGAAGCAAGATTTTCGGAAGGGTTTCCTCCGGAGGCGTTGCAGTCATATCCATGATGACGTCTTCGTAGCATGCTGCTGCACACTTCTCGATGTATTCTTGGGTCAGTTTCATGATGCGGCTGACAGTCTTTCCGAGCCGATCTTTGTTGGCCGGAAATGATGTCAGTGCCATCACGTTGTCTTCCAGAGTCACGAGGTCCTGCGCATCGTAGTACTGCGATAGGAAGTCGTTGACCTGACCATCGTCGAAGGGCTTGATCAAAAAGCCGTCGAAGCCGTTATCTTGTGCGTCCTTGGCTGGGTTTTCCGCATTCTTCATATGCAGGGCGATGAACGCCGCCGTTGGTTGAAGAACTCGAAGCTGCTGAGTCAGCGCAACACTGTTGACGTCTGGGATCTCCATGTCGACAACGATGGTTCGATAAATACGCTCTTTACACGCCTGGAGGGCTGACTGGCCATCGAGGACGTTGTTCACTTTTATGTGCTTCGGCATCATCGAACGGAACTTCTTCGCAACGTTCTCCATATCGTCGATCATCAGGACGTCGACAAAAGGCTTGCCGGCGGCTGGTGATGGTCCCGAGAAGGAGGACGCTGCAGGGCTCGCTTCAACCTGAGGTCCGAGTACCTTGCTGATCTTGCCCAGTAGTTCGTCTGGCTTAAATGGCTTAAGGATATAATCGCTGATACCCGCGGCCATCATTCCGCCGATAAGTGAAGTCTTTGATTCCGCCGTGAGTAGAATGACCGGTGTTTGGTCGCCACCATCCCGCATGTGCTGGAGCATTTCTGGTCCGTCCATGTTTGGCATGGTCACATCGAGTAAAACAAGGTCGACATCCGGCTCACTGGCCAGCTTTTCCAGACCCTTTTCACCGTCTTCGGCTTCTACAATTTCAAATTTGGATTTAAGCGTCTTCGCGATAATTGTTCTAACCGCGCGACTGTCATCAACCGTTAAAATCTTCGTCATGAGCGCATATACTCCTCAGCAACGGACGTCTCTGTCGTAATTGAAAGAAGCACCTTGGCTTTCCCCGCTTTCATCGGATAGTGGCTCCAGCCTCCACCGGTGGATACTTTCGCTCGGTATTCGCTCGTCGGTTTGACGATGGGAAGCCCGAGTGAGTTTTGTAAGTGTAACATTCCCTTAAGCTGGCCAGC
>JAYYQC010000136.1:0-7272 GCA_036128675.1 Myxococcota bacterium
CGATGAACACCCTACGTCCATCGCAAGCAAGGTCGTTGACCAAAAGATGGGCGGGATCCTACAGAGCGCCATCGATATCTCGGGACCACCCGGTACGCTTAAACGTCCCGATGTCCTTCAAGCACTCGACCGATTCTTGGAGGGCGCAAAGGAAATCGAAGATATTCGAGCAGTGAGCAGTCCCGCCACCCTCATCCGCGAGGCCCATGGTAAGCTGACTGGCAAGGTGAGTATCCCCGACGACCCCAATGCCATCGCGCAGCTCTTTTTGCTGATTGAGAATCACAGTGAAATCGAAAATATGCTGAGCCTCGACTACACGCGCGGGCGTGCAGTCTTGACCAGTGAAGATATTGGTGCCCTAGGGTTTGAGGAGACAGAGGCTAAGCTTCGGGCTCTGATGGCCGAGCACCTGGCGCTGGATAATGTCACCTTTGAGCTGACTGGAACGCCTGTGGTCGCCTACCGGGGGATCAACCGGGTTACCGAAGACCTTCGAGGAAGCCTTCTCTTTGCTTTCCTCGTGGTCGCCACCGTCATCGCCATCGTTTTTCGGAGTGTTCGGATTGCACTCGTCTCATTGGTACCGAACGGTTTACCGCTCTTGGTCGGCTATGGCACCTTGGGCCTACTTGATTATCGCTTGGACCCCACTGCGGCGCTGATCTTCACAGTCGGGCTTGGCATCGCGGTCGACGACACCATTCACCTCTTAGCGCGTTTCCGCGAAGTCCAGAGCCAAAAGGTCGGCGTCGACGAAGCAATCATCGAGTCCGTCTCAAAGAGTGGTCGCGCCATCTTGGTCACAACCATCGTTTTGGTGATTGGGATTGGAACCAACCTGCTCAGTGCATTCTCACCCATTCAAGCCATGGCACTCGCGGGCGTCACGATTATCTCTGCCGCGTTTGTCTGCGACATCACGGTGCTACCGGTACTCCTCAAATTTATCAGCCCACGCGATAGTGCAACACACAAGGCTTAAGAAACGAGCGCCGGAATCTCAAAGAGTAAGGCGTTCACGCCAGCCTCTAAAGCACGAAGCGCCAGGGTATCCGGAGATTCTATCGCGAGTCCATCGCCTTCTTCGAGGCTGAATGCGCCTTCCTGATCCCCTACACTCAGCTCACCAAGAACGACCTGTATCCACAGAGCCCGGCCTTCCTTGAGTTCATATTCAGCGACCTCACCTGCACTCAGGCGTAAGGCATGGATGCACGCATCCTGATGCAAGACGAACGCATCGCCTTCACCACCGGGGCTTGCAATCAGCTCAAGCCCTGACTCGGCAACCAACGACCGCTCCTGATAGTCCGGTTCGAGTCCCTTGGTCGAAGGCTTCACCCAAATCTGAAGAAACCGAACATTTTCACTTTGAGATGCATTGAACTCACTATGACGGATACCGGTACCCGCGCTTATCAATTGCACTTGCCCCGCACGCAAGACCGAGCCATTGCCCAAGGTATCGCGATGCTCGAGTGCTCCCTCAACGATATAGGATAGGATTTCCATATCGCGATGCCCGTGCTGTCCAAATCCCTGTGTCGGCGCGACAATATCATCGTTGATCACCCGTAAGGGCCCGAAGCCCATATGTTCCGGGTCGTAGTAAAGCGCGAAAGAAAAGCTATGACGGGTCTCCAGCCATCCATGATTGGCATAGCCACGCTCAGCCGCGGGTCGATGGGTCCAAGTCTCCGTCATCGGGGTAAAGTGCTCACGATTATTCCGAAGGCAAGTCTTTCTTGCCGCCGCGCAGCGCCTCATTGACGATCCCGGCGGGGTCAAGCTGGGTCTTTAGACGCGTATTGAAGCCACCATCAATCGCAGTGTGACTGCGTGCGGCAAACGCTTCACCTTCATCGGCATGAACCCCGACAATGATTCGGACCGTCCCATCACTCTCTACTTTCTCGAGGTTGAAGGCAGAACGGTCGACATCAAGCGCATCAAGCTGATCCAGACCACGCTCGACGGCATCCGGCGCAAGCTCGCGCGCAGCCGCCAGTGCACCTTCAATCCTCAGGGTTCCCGACATCACCACATCGGTGGGATTTTCATTGAGGCTCAAATCGGGACTCGTAACCTCGGGGCCGGAGCTGAATCCAAATTGACTCAGCTGAGCCTGAACCCGCGTCCCCGAGCTAAGATTTAAGCTACTCACGGGTGCCCCATCCTCGCCAACCCTTACCGACCCCTCGGCCAGCTCGGCATCCATCAGAACATCTTGAAAGAGGATATCCGCGGTAGGCTTCGCGCTCGATGGGTCAAAACGAATATGGTGTAGACTTCCACTGAGCTGAGCGCCCTCTTTAAAGCCCAGCTCGAATTGTGGACTCTTCGTCACCATCGAGCTCGCGCTTAACCTCGCCTTTGCTCTAAACGGGTCAGCTTCGACGCTCTCCAGGCTCACCCCGCCATCGGTGGCCAGGGCGAGTGTGCCGCGTCCTTCGAGGTCAACCTGAGCGAGTCCAATCGAGGTATAGGCGTTGCCAAGGGTGGTCAGCTCAACGATCGAGGCATCGAGCTTGGCGACACTTAGGGGCTGCGAAGTGTCCATCACACCGCCCTGAAGCCTTAGACTTCCTCCATCGAGCTCTGCGCTCCGAATATCGAGCCTAGCATTCGGGCTGCCCGCCTCATCTTGGCCTGGTATCGCGAGGACGCCCGAGAGACGCCCGCGGATCCCTTGAACGTCGAGATCGGCCTCACTCACTCCAAATGAGATCGCGTCCACATGCGCCTCGTTCAGGGCAAGTTCACCGCCGTGGCCTTCGCGCACCACCGCGTCGAGCTTCATCGATTGCGTACCCTCAGCCGAGCGAAAGTGTATCTTCCCCTCTGCATCGGTTCGAAACGATCCACGTCCTGAGAGCTCCAGCTGGGTCGCGGCACCTTGAGGTCCGAGCGGCCCCGAGGCCATGGCACCACGGGCCACCGCATTGAGTCGAATATCCTCGACCTCACCACTGAGCTCGCCATCGCGAAAAGCGAGGTTGCCCCGCACACTGCCTTGGAGGTTCAGGTCACCGCCACGGTCACCGGAACGCAGGGCACCATCGGAGACAATATCTGCGCTCACCGACGGTAAATCGACCTCGAAGACCGGGTCGATACCCGGCGCGTAGCTCACTTTAACCGATGCATCTTGGACCGAATGCACATCAAGACGGCTGGCCAGTCCACCGACGGTCGCGTTCAGCGCCAACGCATTGCCTTCCAGTTCCGAGAGAGTCAGATCGAAACGGGGGTCACCGTTGGCATCGCGCGAAACTTTCACCTCGACCTGCGCATTGCCTCCTTCGAGTGCTAACCCAAGCGACTCGCCTCCAAGCTTGGTCGCACCAAGCCTCGCGAGACCACGAATTGTAAAATTATCCGGCGTCCCTTCGATGCTCAGATCCGAGTCATCGCCAAACTGAATCGATTGCCCCTGCCCGAGCTCAAGGGTTTTCCCGCTGAAGCTCGCATTCTGCACACTGAGATCCAGGTCCGAGAATCGGACCTTACCAAGTAGAGCCTCTAGCTCGAGTGCCAGTGCTTCCTCTTCAGGCGGTGTACTTGGTGCATCGATCGTCGGGGATGAGCTCTCGGACGAGTCGACGCTCGCCAGTGGGTCGACCGTAATCGGCTTTCTTAGCACATCGACCTTGGCCGCCAGCCCTCCAAGCATCGTGGCCAACTCTGGGTCAAAAGGCGACTGACCAACGAGCGCGGTCCCGATCTGGTCGCCCACCATCCGACGAATCGTATCACCCAGCCCCACAGCCTCAGCGGCCCCAGGCAAGAGACCATCGAGATCGACCACCGGCCAAAACCGGAGATTACCCTCACCATCTTCGCGCAGCTCCAGTGCGCGAACCGTCGCCCGCATAGACGTACTCGGTTCGAGTGGGCCCACCATAAAGTATTGGGCCTGGATATCGATGTCTAAAGGCGGCTCTAAGCTCAGCCGGCTTCCATCAACCTGAAGTCGACCACCCCTCAGATTCAAAGCGCCCTGAAGCGGTCCTGCCGCCCGCGTGAAATCTACATCAACATGTGCGCCAACCTTGTCGGGAATCCCCAAACGGTACACAGTCTCGGTATCATCGTAAGTCGCGACCCTAAGCCCACGCATCGCGTCCATCGGCAAGTTTAGCGAGAGCGTCGCGTCATCTACCAGCCCGAAGGTGTCCTTTGGGTTCACGGTGATTGACGGAGGAAGTGGAACAGAGAGATTCGCATCGGTGGATGGTAGCTCGAAGAGCGCGGCATTCGGCGCGAGTGACCGGACGGCAGCGAGCTGAATCGGTGTTACCGAGCCAAGCGGCTCCGCCGGCAACGTCGCCAGTGGAATCACCGTTGGGTCTCCTCGACGCAGATCTGTTTTCAGGTTCACGTCCTGAAGTCGAAAGCCACAGTCCAGCACCAGCTCGCCGGTCCTAGAGAGTGCCGCCTTGAGAACCAAAATGGTATCGCCGGTATCGACATCAAGCTCAACCCGCGCCCCCTCGAGACCCGGGATATTGCCGGGCTTTAAGAGCGCATCAGAGCCAACCGAGAGCCTTAGCTCTGCGTCGACCTTGGGTGACTTATCACCCTCGAGCCACGAGAGTTCAGCGATGGTAAGGGTCCCTTCGGTTCCCTCTTTGAGTCGAAAGGTATCGTTTGGTCCTAGCGGCAGCTCAAGCGAATCTAAACCAACCTTAAATGAAGCAGCAGCTTCGAGGACCGGAGGTGCTTGGTTGCTCAAGTCGAGCTTCGAGACAGAGATTGTTCCCTCGGTCGCGGTATTGAGGTCCGCGAGAACCTTTGTATCTCCGACATTCGCACCGAGCTGCGCATCATGAAGCGTAGTCTCAATGGTCCACGCCTCGCCTTCACGGGCGTCGAGACGCATGCGACTCTTGCCATCTTCGTGTGAGACGGCCAGCGAACCACTCCCCGAGATTCGGCCACGGGCAAGCGTGAGATCGAACCCGCCAGTCTCAACCAGCCCCAGCTGACCGACTTCAGCCACGACTGCATCCGTCTCCGCCCGAAGCTCAAAAGAGCCCTTGGCCGAATCGAGCCGAAGCGTTCCTTCAACATTCATTGGGGGCACACCACTCTCAACAGTTTTACCCAGTGTCAGCTCAACCGGTCGTCCTGCGGTGTCCTCAACAATCAGTCGCCCCGAGAGGTCTTTCATCGCGAGTGAATCAAGCGCCACGCTCATCGATGCGGCTCGGTCGCCACCACTCCGCATCGAAACCAGCGGTGTGTCGGGGCTGCTCGAGATGGATAGTTCGCCCATCGAGAGCTGATGCGTCGCATCTCCAAGGGCCGGCGCCTGCACCTGGAGCTGCTTGAGTTTAAATTCGCGCATCTCGAGTTCCAAGCTCGTCCCACCCGACTCTGTATCCTGAAATGCGACAGACATCGATACCTCACCCGCACCGGTCTGAAGGCGGGTCTTGCCCTCCATCAAGGACATCGACTTAATAGGAGCCTCAATATCCACGTCCATCGCCGCCATCGTCCCCATGGCTCTGACCGTTGCGCCTTCCGCAACATTCAGGGTCGCACCTGACCCGAGCTTCAGTGGTCCTGGCTTAAGACGCCCATCGAAGCTCACATTCAGATCACGCAGGTTGGTGAAAGCATCCAGAGGGTTGCCCGCCTCATCCGTCGCTTCGGCGGCTGAGGCATTGGTCGTCGTCGGGGCCGTGGTGCTTGTCGCAGTGGTTGCGCCAACCTGCTTGCTTGGCATCACCTCGAAAGCAACGTCCTTACCTTGGGTGACCCGCTTTAAGAATTCGCCCGGGTCGGTTGGAACCTTATCTGTATCCGGGCCGAGGAGTGCCTTGGTGATGTTCGGGTCAGGAAAGCAAGGCATCTTCGCGCGCAGCTGGCCATCGCTGTCGATGTAGACCGCCTCGGGGTCCAACCAAAGCGGACCGTCGAGCGAATAGTCTTTGCCGTCCTCATCGCGAATCTCAAACTTTGTGTTGGCGTAGTCGATCTTGCCATCTTTGATGGCAAGGTTGAGATGGGCTTGCGTGCCCTCGCGAATACTAATCCAACGACCAAGATCCGCAGTGGATTTCAGGGGAAGATTCACCGCGAGCTTCGCATCTTGTAGCTGTCCCATCAGAGCCACGGGGTCCGCCACAATCGCGGGCGTCTTTGCAGAGCCCGGTATCCGTGCCAGGCCTGCAGCCCCTCGCGTGTGCTCGGCACCGGTTGGTCCGGTTGACCGGCGTGTCTCGGCTAAGACATCGGCGCTGCGCAACGCTGCAGCGGTTGAGCGCTCAGCTGCGTTCGGCTGGCCAGAGCGATTGGCTCCATCCGTCTCTCGAGACGCCGGCACGCTGGTCAGCGGCGTCATCACGGGTGGTCGATTGATTGGTCCGGGCATGATCCCTCCTCGCCTCAGGCTCTGAGCTTAGAACGATCCGGTCAGAGGTTGAAGGGCACGGGCTCCAAATTTGAGCGAAGAGTCGAAAACCCCTGAAAAGTGACGAAATTCCCTGAGCCGTCAGGCGGCTCAAAAAATAAACGAGTTGCTGTGATCACCGATGTACGTCCGCCAGCCACGCGCGAGACCCGAGAAAAACAGCATGTTTCCAACGACTTATCCGAGGCTCGGTAGATCTCGTGAGAGGACGTCACTGAAATCCTGCAAACAATTCGACATCGAAAAGGTCAGATCTCATCGCCCGCCGCAAATACCTAAACAGCAACACCTCACATGGAGAAAACGATGAGGACCTCTCTACCTAAACGAATCCTACAAACTCTCATAACTGCATCTTGCGGCTTCGGAATGTCCGCTTGCTTCGGAGGGCTGGTCTCCGATGGTACCAACCACCAAGCGCTCAACAATGCACAGGTCGAAATCCGAAACTGCGACGGCTGTGGCCCTGAGACTTTCACTACCGGCGTCAACAGCGGCTTACACGGAACCTTTATCGCCGACGTCTATGCTGGTGGTCCCTATATTCATCAGCGAGGTGGTGAGGAAGCGATTGAAGTAAAAACCGAGAAAGCTGGGTACCACGACAAGGTCATCTACAAAACCGTGAAGTATTCCAGCGACAAGACATGGTCACACGGCGGGAAGAAGAAACGCTACGACAATATTCGAGTTCAGCTCTTCCCCAACAATATCCCAGATTCGGACGGTGATGGTCTTTACGATGACGAAGAAGTCGCACTGGGTACCGACCCATGGAACGCAGATACCGACGGTGACGCACTTCCAGATGGCTGGGAGGTCCATGGTCATAACTTCATCGACCTAAA
>JAYYQC010000137.1:0-10476 GCA_036128675.1 Myxococcota bacterium
GGGATCACTTCAGTCTGTACGGGGGTCGGCGTGTGAAAGCCATGCTCCGTGAGCGCTTCCGCGGTGTCCTGGGGGATCCCAAGCTCAGAAAACAACATTTGGTTATCCTTACGCGCTGGGAACTCTCCACAGCGATACGACGATGAACCGGCACCCTACAGGAAAAACACAACTTTGACGAATGCGGAATAGACGACGCAGAGACAACCAAGGCATGGGTATCTAAGCGCTTAGAAAAGAAACTCGACAGGCCCTATGGCTGGCCCCAAAAGCGGTAGCCGGTATCGAAAACGACCTCCGAATAATCAGAGGAAAAGGCCATGATATGAAGCTGACCTGAGACGAGGCTCGGGTCGGTGAAGAAGATGATGCGATGAGACCCATCGGCAAGTGTGCCGACGAGCTTGTGTGAAGCCCAAGCATTATCCGCATCCACCGGCTCCATCGCGAACGTCTCGATTGATTGCCACTCCGTACCCTGAGCGTGATTTAAATAAGAGATGCCTGAAGGAATGCCCTGTGCACCATCCCAACACTCAAAGCGAAGGCCGATATCCATAACCGTTGGCTCTGAATCGGATGCAGTTAAGAGTTCTAGAGCGGACGTGCAATCAGAGGAGTCTGGTTCAGTTAAGCTCTCACTCTCATCGGAGGAGTCGGTGGTATCTGAACCCCAAACCATAGCACCAGAATCTAAGAGTACCTCACTGAAATCATCGCTGAACCCAAGAATCTGAAATTGCCCAGTGCTCAGGCTCGGATCGGTAAAGAAAACGATTGTTTTAGTCCCATCCCCCATGGTTGCAACCAACTTGAACGATGCCCAATCCATATCGGACTCAACGGCCTCCATCGTAAAGGACACGAAATCCTTCAATCCATCATCCATCGAGAGGTCAGCATAGGCTCCACCTTCCGGAATCGACCGCTCCGCATTCCAACAGTCGAGGCGGAGCGTGTAACCGGCCTCGCTCTGATTGCCCTCTGGATAACCTTCAAGCAGCGTAAATGTATCACAACCGTCAACCGACTCTCGATCCCACGTAAGAATCTCGCTGCCCCATAGAAGCTCGGCAAAAGCTTCATCAAACGCGAAGAGTTCGAACTGTCCCGAGCTCTCCTCGGGAGCAGTAAAGAACACGATACGCTTGGTGCCATCGCTCGGCACCGTACCGACCAGCTTATGAGCCGCCCAAGGCTTCTCCGAATCAACGTCATCCATAACCACATCGATCAACGTTAACCAGTCCCCTTGGGTGTCCTCACCCTGATAGGAAGCACCTTCAAGCGTCCCATCTTCGGACCGCCATCCTTCTAGCCTTAATCTGAGACGCGACACACCCGCGTCATTTAACTGAAGCGAATCGATGATGACTGAAGACGTATGTTCAATCGCTTCATCATCCTGGCCACGATCACTCGGCTCAGATGGCTCACCGGTAGAGCCTTCATCGTCGTTGGGTTCATCGATAACTGGAATATCTTCGGGATCGTCCGAGGGGTCCCCGGTCTCAGCAGGGTCGGAGCTCTCAATGTCGTCCTCGGTCTCTAAGAGCACGCACACACCGTCGGTGTTAATTTCGCCGGGACCACAGCCGACTGCATCAAATCCGCAAGCTGAAAGCGCCAAGAGTGCGATAGATAAGACGAACGCGAGTTTTCGAGAAATGCGCATCACTAAATACTCCATAAAACCGAACAAGTATACGAAAGCAGAACCAGTGAATGTCGGGTATCAAATCTTCGGAATGCAGCAGCTTGCCTACATTACCCTACTCAATGCTACATACAGATCTAAACGGTCGCCGTCACGTTGTGATGTCCAGACAAACAAACTTGCTCGCACTCTCTTCATCAAAGGGTGATAGCGCTCACAATCCACTCGTAAATAGATCCACCGAACCAATTTTACGCGCACCTCACAGCCTAAAAACGACCTAGAATTAACGAGAAATCGCTCCAACCCTTAAAATACCAACGCACGGGTAGGGGATTCTCGATTTGCGACAATCGAATTCACAAAAGTCAGACTACTCAAAAACGCGCGTGGTAGTATGAATTTATTATTTGCATAGGTGTGCAAATATGCATAGACTAAGAGTCAAGGTGGGTTAAACGCCTAACTCGGATGGATTCGTTAAATGGAGATTGGGTAATTTGGCTAAGGAAACTTTGTGGACGGTGGTATTAAGCCTCAGCCTTGGTGCATGTGGTGATGATGTTGGAGATGTTGAGGCCAGCAAGATGATCGACGGCCACAACGAAAACCCGAATGAGGTCATAACAAGTTTGCGTCTGACCTTTAGCCCCCTGACCGGTGAAGAGACCTTTTCGGTGAGCTGGTCAGACCCCGATCTGAGCCCGATTCCCGGCGTGGACGATATCGTCCTCCAATACGGCCGGACCTACCGTGTCGAGCTTGAGGTCTTCAACGAATTAGAAATTCCTGTTGAGGACATCACGCCAGAGATTAGAGACGAGATTGACGAGCATCAGGTGTTTTTCGTGGGCAGTTCGGTAGAAGGTCCGGCAGCGACGACAAATCCCAACGCCATCATCCAACAGCTTTACGACGATGTGGATAATTATGGGTACCCCATCGGCTTAAAATCGACCATCGTCTCTACCAACACAGGCAGCGGCGTTCTCAGCATTCAACTACGACATCTTCCGATGCTCAAAGGAGAGTTGCTAAAGACCGAAGGTCTTGCGGCGTTGATGGCCAACGAGGGAGAACAAGCGATGCCGGGGTCTACCGATATCAGCGTCGACTTCAACATCAGAGTTGAATGATGCCGCTATGCCGGGGGAAAGATTTCAAAGTTGGAAGGGTGTCCGTCGCTACGCAATTAATTTTCCGCCCACCGGATCAGCACTCATTGGCACAACCTCGATAATCTTTGTTCCGAGGCTTCGCATAATCCCCGCCATACCATTTCCCAAATCAGGAAGATCGAGCAAGGCTGGCTCTTCGTAGCGCGCATCAGGCATGACGCCATCACCTGGAGTGCCGTACCAATCGGTCGCCTTCAGTGCTTTCCAAGAAGCATCGAACTCTTTGGCGTTCCATACATAGTCCCTTTGACCACCCCATCCGTGCCGTGCAATCAGAAATCGCTCACCGTCCTCGTCGAAGTACCCCTGAATCACCGCATAATGCGCGCGCTCTCCACCAAACTCCCCCGGATTGCCTCGATAATCGACGTCGAACGCCACGACGGCGGGATGTCCAGCGTCCAAGACATCGTAGAGATTTTGTAAGGTCGCATCTTGATAAAGATGCGCTTTGTAGCCGAAATGTGCCGCAGTCTCCGCGAGGTCACGTGCTTTGAACATCTCACCCGCCGCGGTATAACCAGCTTCTCTCACATAGCTCAGCATCCGCTCATCCGAGGTAGGCTCGTCGTTATAATTACGGCCTTTACCACCGATGTCTTTATCTGAAACAAGAACAGTAGGATTCTGCTTATCGGCTTGGTGCCAAAAGTCCATGACCATTCCGAGGGCATAGAGACCACAAGTAGGCCCCTGCTGAACCCGCTGTGGCACCTCAGCCTTCATCCCAGCTTTAATGCGCTCGGCACGGGTCTGAGGGATTTCGGTTGGTCGATTGATTGCAGAACCATCGATCACCATGCCATCGGGAGCGCGGAGCGTCACCCCGCCATTCGCGATCCGAAGCGCCGCTACAGCGGTATGGCCGGCAGTCTTTAGACTCGGTCGCAACGAAAAGCTGTCCATCGGACGACCGTCAACGGCCACCGAATCGGATGAGACGACCGATGCGACATGCATCGAGTCGGTGGCACCAGCCATCAGTGAAACGGGTTGGTTGCTTAGAATCTGTGGCATGTTTGGCTCCCCTAGATTGGTCGTTGTTATGAGTATCGGCAGCCTTCCCTTGGGGTTGCTGGATTCTTTCAAAAGAGTCTGGGCTGCTCGTCCATTGTACAAAACGGTCTAAAGCACGAGGATCGTTTGGAAAATTGAAAGAAGTGGGTGTTCGTAATGACCCGACGCGTTAAGCTGGACCCGGAGCTTTGTTCCGCATAGACAACCCCTACCATGTACTACCTGATCCTAAGCCTGGCCTTTTTCCTGAGTAAGCTGAGAGCCCAGCAATGCTTTGCCCTTGGCCGAGGTCTTGGTTGGTTTGTCGCACATGTACTCCGGATCCGGCGGAGTGTAGTCGAGTCGAATATCGATCGGGTGTTTGGCCCTGACCTATCCGAGGCGGATAAAAAACGACTCGTTCTGGAGGCTTATCAAACACTGGCGACGGTGGGACTTGAGACGCTTCGCCTCCGCTTTTCCAGTAGAGAGGAGGTGCTCGAACGTACACAATTGACGGGTGCAGACCATTTGGACACCGCCCTCGCAGCGAAGCGCGGTGTGATAGTAGCCTCTGGTCATTTCGGTAATGTCGCCTTTTCAGGATGTAGCGAGGCCGCCAGAGGGGTGCCCGTTTACGTCATTGCGAAAGATCTCAAAAATAAAGCAGCGCAAAAGGTCTACCTTGAGATCATGCGTCGATTTGGGATTACGCGAATCAGCACCCGTCGCTCAAAGGGTGCCATCGTCGAGGCACTCCAGAAAGGTGCCGCGGTCTATATGGCGGTCGATCAGCATATGCCCTGGCATCGAGGGCTTCCGTGCGAATTTTTTGGGAGCAAGGCATCGACATCGCCAGCCCCGATTCGATTTGCGCTAGAGACCGACGCGCCCATTGTTCCCTGCCGCGGCAGCATTCTCTTCGAAAGTGGCGGGAACGCCCTCCACTACGACGAAGCCTTTACCATCGAAACGAATGATATCGCGCAAGACCAGGTCTTGTTGCACAACACCGAACGCCTGAACCGAGTCCTGGAGACCTACCTCCGAGCAAATCCTGGGCAGTGGCTCTGGCAGCATAAGCGTTGGAAGATAGCAGAGCTCACTCCCGGCGATTACGAAAGATGGGTCGGGCAGAGTCATCGCCATTTCTTCGGCCAGGATTGATAGAGCTCAACATTGACCCATTGAGCTGAAGCCCTCTGTGTTCGCTCTCTTCGCGCCCTAATTATCGACGTTTCACTATTCCTTCTTTCGAGAGATTTGATAGGGCCGCAGCCATGACAAGCAAGCCAAGTACAGAAAAACGTGGTGCCCTGGCCCGATTCCTAGATGGCGTCGAGTGGCTTGGGAACCTCTTGCCCCATCCCGTCACCCTCTTCGCCCTCATCTGCATCGCAGTGCTGATTGTCTCAGGCATCGCAGGCTACTTTGAGTGGTCGGTGGCGGACCCTCGCCCTGAAGGCGCGAAAGGCCGCTCAGCAGATGGAATGATCCGCGCTGTGAGCTTACTCACCCCCGAAGGTTTACGGCGCATCAGCATGGGACTGGTAACCAACTTCACATCGTTTGCTCCACTGGGAACTGTTCTCGTGGCCCTCTTAGGCGTGGGTGTCGCCGAACGGGCCGGGCTACTGGGTGCCGCGATCCGAGCCTTGGTGCTTGGCGCGCCTCGAAATCTTCTCACCGCCGTCGTCGTATTTGCCGCGGTGGTCTCAAATACCGCGTCCGAAATGGGCTACGTGGTATTGATTCCGCTCGCCGCGGTAGTTTTCCACTCCGTCGGGCGTCATCCCCTGGTTGGACTAGCTGCGGCGTTTGCCGGGGTTTCTGGTGGCTACTCTGCCAATATTCTCATCGGTACGGTCGACCCGCTTCTCTCAGGTATCACCACCGAAGCTGCTCAAATCATCGACCCAGCCTATGCGCTCGGTGGTGCAAAAGAGGTATTACCCACCGCCAACTATTACTTTATGTTCGTGAGCACTTTCCTCATCACACTGGTAGGTACGCTTGTCACCAACTATGTCGTGGAACCCAAGCTCGGGCCTTATGACCCCTCGAATGCGGAAGAAGGCGTAGAAGAAGCAGCTAAAGATATGGGCGCCTTAAGTCCTGATGAGAAGCGTGGCCTGAAGCTGGCTGGCCTAACCCTGCTCGGGATGGTTGGTATCTTATGCACACTCGCCTTACCCGAAAATGGTTGGTTCCGAGACCCCGCGCAAAATGAAACATTGATTCAAGATTTACGACCGCTTCTGAAGAGCGTCGTAGCTCTGATTTTTATATTCTTCATCGTGCCATCGATTGTCTATGGACGCGTCACAGGCTCGATGAAAACCGACCGCGACGTCATCGACGGCATGGCAAACGCAATGAGCTCGATGGGCCTTTATATGGTGCTTGTCTTCTTCGCCGCTCAGTTTGTCGCCTTCTTTAAGTGGACCAACTTAGGAACGCTTACCGCCATCGTGGGTGCCGACCTCTTACAGACTTGGGGACTAACCGGCCCGATGGTCTTTATACCCTTCATCTTGATGTGCTGCTTTGTGAATCTGATGCTAGGCAGCGCCTCCGCACAGTGGGCGGTAACCGCGCCTATCTTTGTTCCCATGCTTATGACGGTAGGTTATAGCCCGGAGGTTATACAAGCAGCCTATCGGATCGGTGATTCCACAACGAATATCATCACACCGATGATGAGCTATTTCGGTCTTATTCTAGCCTTCGCAATGCGCTACGACAGAAACCTTGGCATCGGAACCCTCATCTCGATGATGATCCCCTACTCCATGGCCTACCTTATCGGCTGGATGATACTCTTCTACACTTGGGTCTTCGCATTCGGACTGCCAGTTGGTCCAGGAACGCCAACGTTTTACCCTTAACGGCTCATTCCCGCCGTCTCTGCGTTGAGACGGTGTTGAGTTCTCTGGCCGAGATTCCGGTCCCTTCTCAAAATGTTCAATGGATTCGGTTCAATACGATCTACCGATACCAATATCCCTATAAACCTGGCCGTTCGACTGGGACTTTTACTGCGATGTGGATAGGGAGCGCCCAAGATGGTCAGCCCAGCCGTCGATTATATGCCTAGCGCATTGGTTCAAGGGGAGAATCATGTTGCCTGATATCAGTATATCGATGAGGTTTATCGGCCTTTCGGCCCTCATTATTTCCGTCGCCTGCACCCAGCCCTCAAGCCTCCATGAACGTGTTGAACAAGGCTCGACGCCGGAAGAGATACCGACGACTGAGACCAACGAAACCGAAGAGGAACCAGCGGAGGTTGAGGCCGCGGAAGAGCCCGCGAATCAGCCCGACGACATCAACGAAGACGCGAGCACCGAGGAGACGCCTCACGAAGACAGCGCTCCTTCCGATGGCCCCTGTGACCTTGGCCCCGGTATCGCCGGTCAGGATGTCGTCCTTGAATTTCCATGGGACGGTGAGACCCGAACCTGGATTCTTCATCTGCCGACCGACTATGACTGTACGCCTCGACCACTTCTCTTGGGCGCCCATGCGTATCTGAGCGATGGACATTCCTTCCAACACGATGTGGCTCAGATTTTCGATCATATCAATGAACATGGCTATATCGGGATTTTTCCGGATGCCATGGCCCGGTCGAACAGTGAAGCCGATGCCGGAGTGACCTCCTTCAACGATGGGACATCCCATTTTGACAACGGACCCGACGGTCCCACCTGTACTCTCTGGTCTTGGGATTATGGTATTTTCTCAAACTGTGGCCCCGAGGAAGAAGCCCGGTTCTGCCGATGGGGCACCAGCTGTGCTGATGACGAAGGCTTCTTTCGAGCCCTCATCGCTCACGTGTCAAGTCTTTGGACTGTCGATGCATCGCGCATTTACATGACGGGATTTTCGCAAGGTGCAATCACAACCCAATCATTCGCCTGTCCTCTTTCTGACATTCTCGCGGCAATCGCGCCCCTTCACGGCGCATCTGCAAACGGTTACACCTGTGGCCCCGAGACCAAAGTATCGATGATGCAGGTCTGGGGAGTGAATGATATCGGCATCAACGGTTACGGTGAACCATCGATTGATGGATTGATTTATGATGGTGCAGACGAAACAGCCTTGGTTTGGGCCGAAGCACAAGGCTGCGACCTCGAAACCAGCGCCTATGAGACTGTCTCCGACGGCAAATGGGGTTGGCAGTGTAAAGAACATGCAAACTGTCGCACCGGGGCCGACGTGGTGAATTGCCAATGGGACGGCAACCACTTTTGGGGACGGTCACCTCTACACGGCGATTTTATGTGGGATGCAGTCTGGCATTTTCTTTCAAGCCATAGCCGCTAAAACCCCCGAAATCGCCGAGACTTCGTCGCCTCACCCCGCACATCCAAGCTTCATTCGTCGTGCTTTCCGAGGGTCTTGCTAATTTACCTACTCGCCGGTAGTCTGGTCGAAAATATTTCCTAAGGATAACAACTATGAAGACCCACCCCACGAAGCCCCAGCGCTTGAGTTCACTCTATCTCTCCGGGCCTACGTCCCGAAGCCGTCAAACCTTCCTCTTCTGCTCGATGCTTATTCTAAACGCCTGTATGGGTTCTGATCCCGAGAATGATACAGTGTCCGCAAACGGTCCCGACGCCTCGTCGCCGTCGCAAGAGGAGACGAGCCCCACCACGGTTGCTCCAGCACAAGTAACCAAGATGATGCATATCAACATCAACGTTTCAGACTACAACGCCTCAAAAGCGTTTTACGAGCAGCTTGGGTTCCGCTCGGTCTTCGAAACCGAAGATAAAGCAGATGCTGAGGCAGCGGCGGGGCTCGGAATGCCCCCATATGAACTGAAGGCTACCCCAATGCAGCTTCCCGATGGTTCGATGTTGGACCTCATTGAGTGGACCGACCCGGTAGACACGCGTTCGCCTTATGAGCACGTCAATCATCGTGGAATTAACCGCGTCGCCCTCCTCACAACCCAGCTTGATGCTCTGCTAGAGAAAGTGGATGCGGAACGTGGCACCGCCTTTTCAGCCCCGGTACGTCGAGATGGACCAGCCGGTGAATACCGCTCTGTTATTTTGAGAGATCTCGATGGAACCCTCCTCGAGCTTGTCGAGTTTCCATCCGAGGAAATGCATCAAGAGGGTGAGCCTCGAGTCATTGGCTTTTACGCCGTGCATATCAATACCTCAGATCTCGCTCAATCTATCGAGTTCTATCAAGCCCTCGGATTTACCTTAGGCGCCCAAATGACATCAGAGGCTGACAATATCCTGGCAGATGCCTACAATCTGACCTCTTTCGAATATCAGAGCGCTCACCTAGCTCCGTCCATTGGCCCGGGAATTGTTCTACAGCAGTGGATCGAACCTTATGACGATGGCGTACCCTACGACGCCATGAATCATCTTGGCATCGCACGTATGGCTTTAGAAACGGCTGATTTGGAGGAAGATATCGTGACACTCGAAAAGGCAGGCTATACGTTTTATTCTGAACCAATCCAACCCGAGGGAATGTTCAGCTTCCTACGCTATGTGTGTCTCGAGGACCCTGACGGCGCGGTGATGGAGCTCGTCGAGCTCAATCTATCACGTTAAAAGAGTGCTTAGCGACCTTCACAGATCTCAGCACCGTTGGGCTGATACACGCCATTGACCGTCTCATTCTGAGGCGAGAAGGTATAACCATTGATCTGGCAAGGCTGTGACCGACCATCGTCGTGACGATAGCGCGTTGGACACCAATCCGTCATATCACCACCATCGCACCAATCGGTAACGAAGGCTTCCTTCGCCGCCTCACCACAGAAGCAATTGTTTGTCGCTACATCCGGACACTTTGGATAGACGAAGCCGCAATGCTCACCTGGACCGGCAAATGCAAGTGGGCCTGGCGCGTAATGGTCGAACTCACACTTGCCTTCCCACGGTCCTTGAAAGTTATTGCACATCTTCTCTTCGCTGAGCGTATCGCCATTGGCGGTGATTGACTCTTCGCTCGCGGTACAGCTTACCCATAGACAGTCAGCCTGCACACAGGCTCGTTCGGTTGTGTATTCGGGGCTTGGTGAATGTTCCCATTCGAAATCACCGAAATCATGTGGCTCGTAATCGGATTCATCTTCGTAATATTCAGAGTCCCATGAGTACTCACAGTATTGCCCTTTAAGCCATCCATCGACCCGGTCGCCCCAAGTACGGGTATCACGCTCGCAGTACTCTCCCTCAAAGCCGTCGAAGCAGCCACAGTCGTATCCATAGTAGGGAAACCATCCGCCACCCCACTTCCAAGACCACTCCTGCTCGCCCTGGCAATTACAGGCGTAATCGCCTTCATTACAGCTCAGAAGCCACCAAAGCTCTTCCTGATTTTGATACGGGTCAGAACCTACCGACTCGACCGCTCCGACAAGCTGATTGGTATCCTCGTCGAAATAAGCATCACCACAAGCGGTAAGGCTAAAAGCAGTAAGGAGAAGAAAGGCAAGCTGGATATATTGGTTGCGCATAGGGCCACTCTTTCATTGGCTAGAGGTCTTAGGCTCGCAACAGCAACGTCCATGCCAAACCAATAACCACAGAATTCCAGAGACTTAGCGTGGTTAAGCCATCCAGTCCGTTCTTGATAGAGGCATTCTCTGTCACCAGGGGT
>JAYYQC010000138.1:0-10000 GCA_036128675.1 Myxococcota bacterium
CATCCCCTTCAACGACAGCGACCACCTTATCAATTAAAGTACGTGTCTTTGCGGCCTTCGATGAGTCTTCCGCTGCAAGGCTCGGAGTGGTAATGCCAACCATTGCCAAAATGAGAAAGAGACGCAAAAAGCAGCGATTCAACATAATGTGCTCCTCAGAATGGACGCTCATTGAGCGTCTGCGCCTGGCATCGGCCGGCGCTCAATCGGGTATTGCTCTTTCAAGCGTTTAAGTTCTTCGATTAGTAGTTCGCGCCGCCGCTTATACATCAACGCTTCTTCTACAACTCTTGGATCACGAGCGGTGTCTCCGCGACTTTTTGCGGTCTCCCGCTCGTGCAGTTTAAGAATTACGTAGCCATATTCACTCTGGATAACTTGGCTAAGTTGACCAGGCCACATGCTGAAGCATTGCTGATAAAGCTTAGGCATCTGGTCCGGCTCAAACCACCCTAAATGTCCCCCGAGCTTTCCTTCGGGGGTAATCGAGTATTCACGCGCAGCCGATTCAAAGCTCAAGCCTCGTCGAAGCTCACGCAAAATCAGTTTTGCTTCATCCAGAGATGGAACGACGATCTGTGAAGCCTTGACCCTGGGTTTTGCAGCCCCTTGTGGAATGGCTTCAATGGCAGCCTCAATATCTTCGCTGCGAATTGAAGCGCGCGCGTAGACTTGCTCATTCAAATAACGGGCGGTCATCAGTGAGCGCTTTAAATACGCCTTAAAGGTCTCAGGTGTTTCATCTCGGCGCTGAAGCCATTCATCGAGTTGAGATTCTCCCCATCCGCCACGAATTGAATCCCAGGCCTTTGAAACATCTGAAGCCGACACCACGAGGCGGCGAGCTTTAGCGGCTTCCAATAAAAGCGCCTCTTCGATCAACGCATCGAGAGCCTCCCGCTGAAAGAGGTCATTATCAACATCAACCACGTCACCTTCAGGAGTATCAACCTGTTGAAACTTGAGATACCGGACAACATCATCGAGTGCGATGGTCGCCGAACCGACCCGTGCAAGCCAATCCTCTTGTGGACGCTCGTCACGCTCGATCGTGGGTTCACACCCAACGAGCGTTCCAATCAAGGCACTGAAGCCAAGCATGAATTTCCAACGAGCGTTCAACATCCCGCCGGGACGTAGCATTGCAGCGAGAGCACCGCAATCACTTCGAGGCTGAGGGTGCCGTTGCCACAAAATTCCGGAGAGAACGGAGAAGTTGAGCCGCCTCTTCTGGCATGGAATCGCTCAAGTCACGGGTTTCACCAGGGTCGGTTTTCAAATCAAAGACCCGAATCACCTCTTTATCCAATGAGACCGATGGGAAGAACTCAGGACGACGCACTGCCTTTTTGAACGCCACCTTATCAGCCGGGCGCTGCCAAATGACTTTATAACGCTCCCCAATGATTGCCTGTCGACGAATACCAAATTCGTTGTACTCGCTGATCACAACACCGTCCGTCCACGCGGGTTCCAGAAGTGAGCGTCCCGGTAGAGAAGGCTCCTTCGCCCCAGCCAGTTCGAGAATGGTCTGTGTGATATCGATGGATTGCGTAAGCCGTGGATCTTTACCTGGCGCAAAACGACGTCCCCAGACCAAGAGCGGTACGCGAATAACCTCTTCCCAAAACTGATGCGCATGAAGATAAAAGCCGTGCTCGCCCATACCCTCACCATGGTCGGCGGTGAGAAAGACGGTTGTCTTATCTCGGCTCTTTAAACCCTCAAGGTACTGCCAGAACCGTTCAAGTACGCCATCGGTGTACCGGATGGAGGCGTCGTAAAGAGCGATGATCGCATCGCGTTCTGCCTTGGGGTAATCGTTCTTGTACTCCCAAGAAGGTGTCCGACGAAGCTTTCCTTGATATCCTTTAAGAAACATCTTCTCGAGCTCTTTTGGAGCGGCGTAAGGGTCATGAGGATCGACCAAGAATAGAAAAACAAAGCGCTTACCCGTTGGGTTTTTCTGCAGCCATTTCTTGACCTGCTTGACCATGAAGTCACCGGTAGGAAGCCCGTTATAAGTCTTACCGCGAACCTTTTTTGTGTAAATCTTCGAAGGATCTCCAAAGAAATCAAAACCTTGCTCCAAACGCGCAAGCGACCCTCCATTACCATTGGCGGTGAAACCTGCTGTCTTCCAACCCAACGTCTTCAACCGCTCTGCCAATGTCACAACATCGGGCGATAATTTGGTTCTTGCCGATTCCGCTTGATGGCGGCTGGCATTTAACCCGGTGAGGAAACACGCAGTTGACGGACGCGTCCAAGGGGCGTTGACATAGGCGCGCTCGAAGATTCGCGCGGTTGGCAATCGTGCATCCAGCTTTGGGGTCGTTGGCTTATCGTAGCCAAAACCCGAGATATGGTCCGGCCTCAGAGCATCTATCAAAAGCAAGATAACCAGTTCGTCTTCGTCGGGCTGGGCAAAAGCATCCACCGTGATGGTGCCCATCAATAAGCTGCAAAAAAGAACGACGTACCAGTTGAATTTCATGCCAAACCTCCCCCTCTGCGCTACCGTAGGGAGTGGAGTAGATTCAAACCCTGATTGCTCTGAAGACACCACTTCTATACTAACCTTAGGGGAGTATGACGTTGAGACTGAGGTATTCAAAGAGACCATGACGCCACCAACAACCGCATGGGTTCGAGCAATTGAAGCGCTCTCGGTAGCCACACGCTCACACGCACGACGTCTGCTCTCCTGGGTTTCTCTAATTTTATGCCTGACTGCTCTGAGCAGTTGGTTGATTGCCGCTCAGCTCGGCTGGAGCCTCATTGCCTCATCAATGATCGCACTGGCCGTTGCACTTTTGGTTGGAGGGGGCCTCCTTTCCCGTCAACAATTCAAAGCCCTTCGAATTGCAGCACAAGATCAGCAGGCACTGAGTCGGCTCTTCCGCGCACTCCAACCCGAGACAGGCACATCCGTGGAGAGCGCTGTCGAGTTTTCTCAATCGACACTCAGTGGTGCCCCCAGTGATGAGGTCAACGCCTTCAAGCTAATGCATGTCAACGAAACGCTGAAGCTCTTGGAGCCCCAAGCATGGACGACACAACTGCAGACATGGACCTCACACCTTGAATCTCGACTGAAACTGGGTGCCGGCCTAGCGCTGACCATCGGCTTGATGACGCTCTCATTTGCAACTGAAGGTCGCTCTCGCGTGCTCACGTGGCTTCAAGGTGAAACCCAAGCGATTCTCACCGAAGAAAGCCTCGTCACCGATATTCTCATCGTTACAAAGTCGCCGGCCTACACAAAATTACCACCCCGAAAAGTGGAAGGGTCAGATGGAACAATTGAAGGTCTAAGGGGAAGCTTGGTCGAACTCTTCGTGCATGCGCTCAAAGAAGATTTCACACCTCTGATTATCCCACTCGGTGAAGATGAAAGCAGCACTCAAAACCCTATTGTTGCTACCCCCACCGAAGAGGGTGGATTTAAATTCGAGTTCTCACTCCAGACAAAGTTTCAATACCGGTTTGGGCTTACCGACCATGACGGTCTAAACATCGTCGAGTCGAGAATGCGGCAAGTGCTCGTCAAGCCAGACCAGGCACCGAATGTCACACTGGAATCACAAGCAATGCGTCTTGAGATTCGGGACCAAGACTCCGTCACCTTACCATGGAAAGCCGACGATGACTTCGGAATCGAGCGCATCGACATGCTCATTGCTGCGCCAGGCGAAAAAACACCCATACGCATCAGGCTCGACGCGCCTGGGGCCACGCAAAAGACCGAACGGGGAACTTGGACCTTCACGCCCAAAGCACACCTGAGCAGCGGCATCGAAAGCGTGGAACTTTGGGTGGAGGCGGTCGATAACGATGCCACAACCGGAGGAAATATAGGCCAGTCTCGGAGACTAAGTATCACCATCCTCAGTGCGCGACGCCAACACCAAAAACTCCTTAAAGAAGCCGATAAACTCCATATGGCCTTGGTCGATTTACTCGCAATTGAGTGGGAAGAGGACCTCAGGTCTGCAAGTTCTCTCAACGCGCAAGGACGCTATATCGCGGCAGCTACTTCACTGAGCGGAGAACTCGATGCATTCACGGTTGCCTTAAATGAGGATGCCCTCGCAAAAGTGGGTCTGCGCGAGACCTTCGAAAATGTGCGGGATAATCTGAGCGTAAGCCTACAAGAAAGACAGGATCTGATTAGGCGTCGCGGCGCGCAACAGGGACAGATCTCTAAAAAAGATCAAGCCATTCAGCTCAGGGCCCGAACGACCTTGGAAAATGACATCATCTACTTAGATGACCTTCTCTCACTCCAGCGGATAGACGACCTACGACAAACCACCGACGAGCTCCTGACACAGCGCGACGAGCTTCAAAACTTGCTCCAGGCATATCGAGAGAATCAAGACCCAGCCATGAAGCAAGAACTCGCGGAGCGCATCGATCGCCTGCGCCAACAAATGAACCAACTCCTTCAGGAAATGGCCGCCATCCGAAAATCTTTGCCGGGAGAATATCGCAATCTTGAGGCCTCTTCTGCCCTTCAGGTCGAAGACCAGCTCAGCCGTATCAATGATGCTATCAGCGAAGGAGACCTTGAGGCCGCGTTTCAAGAGCTCGATGCCATCTCTGGCATGTTGGAACAGATGCAACGCTCGCTCGATCAAGCCGAAGAGGATTACGGAGACGAACGCTACGATGAGTTACGCCAGGAAATGGACGAAGCGATGAGCAACTTGAGTGAGGTTGAATCGCGACAAGAGGAGCTAAATCGAGCGACCGAGAAACTCTATGAAGATGCAAAAGAACGACACTTTCAAGAAGCTCAAACCACCGAGGCGTCACTCAAAGAAAAGCTCCTCAAGGAGATCCGCGCGGCTCTTCTAAGCCTAGACAATGCTACCGAGACTCAATTACTTCAGTCGGGTCATCGGCAATTTGGAGTAACTCGAGAGAATCTTCTCGATATGGAACTCGCCGCCAGAGAGTCTCTGCTCAATCAGGTCGCCGATACGTTTGCCGATGCTACCCGGTCTTGGCTTAGTTTTTCGAGATTTGCCCAAGCTCGGCTATCTCGTTTTCCTCAGGGTGAACAAACAATTCTCAAGAGCGTCATTTCAGACGTCGATGAGCATTTCGAAGAGATCGAGCGACTCTTAGAGCAACTTAACCCGGAGATAGACTTTCGTAATGATCCAAGGAACCAAGCCGCACTCAACGAACTAGAGGCCGAGCAAAAAGCGATTGAGGAGCAAGCTCAAAAGACGCGAGAACAACTGGATGCCCTCAGTTCGGAACTTCCTATTTTCGGTGAAGACGCTTCAGAGAGTTGGTCAAAGGCACAACGGGAAATGCAAGATGCATCAGGCGCATTTCAGAGGGATAAGCTTAATAAAGGCAAAGTTCATGGACGTAGGGCCCTCGAAGCGATTCGCTCATTTAAGCAAGGTCTTGAACAGGCCGCCCAGCAAGGGGCTGGTGGCAAAGGGCCTAAAATACCTCTTCCTTTCGGTGCCCGGCAATCCCAAGGTTCGGGTAAAGGCGGCAAGGGCTTTAAACCAAATAGCGAAGATGTAGTCTTACCGCAGGGACAAGAAAGTCGACGCTCCATCCGAGACGATATTCTTGAAGCCGCCAAACAAGAGGCTCCGGAAGGCTACGAAGAGGCGGTTAGGCAATATTACGAGGAGCTGATTCGATGATGCTGCCCTTCAGACTTTGGCTTCTGCCACTCTTGGTCACCCTCGGTACAGAAGCCTATGCAAGTGATTCAGGGTTTGAGGAACTCGACGCCTGGCAACTCGAATCGGCCCTAAGCCTAGCCCAGGAGGCGCTCAAAGAGGACCGGGATGACCCCAAAGCGCTCTGGTTGGCAGCACGCGTACAGAATGCGCGCGGCCATCATCTTGAAGCTTTAAGCATTCTAAAAAACATCGAGGGCATCGGTGAGGCCTATCGCACACTTATCGCTGGACCAAGCCACTACACGTCAGATTCCTACTTATTGGAGTCGCCACATTTTAAGATTCGTTTTCGCGACAAAGATGAAATCGTTGCCTACTACGCTCAAGAAGTCCTTGAGCAGACTTCCCGAAGAATTGGTGAAGAGCTCGATTTTTTCCCATCGGAGGGCACTGAAAAAATCGCCGTCGAAATCTATCCAGATGCGCGCGGCCTCGCGCGAGCAACCGGCCTAACAATTCGGCAAATTGAAACCTCAGGTACCATTGCTGTCTGTAAATACCATCGACTTATGATCATCTCACCGCTGGCAGCAGCCAACGGATATAGCTGGGCGGATACCCTTGCCCACGAATTCATTCATCTCGTTATCTCAAAAAAGTCGAGAAACACGGTACCGATTTGGCTACATGAAGGCATCGCCAAATATTACGAATCCAGTTGGCGAACCAAGCCCGGGCAAGCGCTCTCAGCAAGCTCCGAAAAGTTATTAGAACAGGCTGTTCGCGACGGTGGACTTATCACTTTCGAACAAATGCATCCCTCAATGGCAAAACTGCCCTCGCAAGAATCTGCAGCCCTCGCATTTGCCGAAGTTTTCACGATGATCGAATTTCTCAATCTACGCTATGGCGCGGAGCGCCTGCCTAAACTGCTGGGACACCTCAGCAAATCTGAATCACTCGATAGTTCGCTGAAAGCCATTTATGGCGCGCCACTTCTAAAGCTTGAAAAACAATGGAAAGCCTATCTGAAAAAACGAAAATATAAGCGCTCGCCTCGAGACCAAGTAAAAAAGGTTACGCTTGTAGACCAAGAGGCTGAACAAAATGAAGACCGGCCACTTGAGGAAATCAACGACCCAGAAATTCAAAAGTTTGCACGACTCGGAGAGCTCTTAGAAACGCGAGGCCATGTACTTGCTGCGAAGCGCGAATATCAGCGAGCCTGGGAAAGGTCTGACGCGAGCTACGCCACACTTAATTACCGCTATGCGCGACTCCTGCTTGAAGATGAAAATCCCACAACCGCCCAACGGGTTCTTGACGCTGCACTCAAGCGTTATCCCGAAGACGGCGACTCTCGGCTTCTTGCCGGAAGGCTCGCATTGAAAAGAGAAGCCTTCCCGGACGCTCGGAAGCATTATGAATTCGTTCTTCATCAAAACCCGTTCAACCCCGAGGTACATCAAGCCTTCGCCACACTCGCTGCGATCAATGATGACAAAGATGGTCTCGAGCGCTCTCGCCATTTCTACAATCTTGCCTCAAAGCCCCGCCCCCGACGGCCTGACGAACTGCCGACCAAAGATATCGGCTCAACCGGTGTACATCTCGTCACCGGTGATTGGGGGCGCGTCGAAATCGTTGGAGTGGGCACATTTCAGACGCCACGCATGTCCATCCCACTGACGCCGGGCGTTTATCAAATTCAACGGGTAGGTCTGCCAGAGACAATGGTCCGGGTTACGGTGCGAAATGGTGAAACCCAATGGGTGGAGATCAACGCGAGGTGATTGCCTCAATGGGCCTGCCGCGATAAGAGGCCCGCCATGAAGAACTTTGATTTAGTCGTTATTGGAGCGGGTCCTGGAGGCTACGTAGCAGCTATCCGTGGTGCCCATCTTGGCCTTAAAACTGCCATCGTCGAAAAAGACACCAAGCTCGGTGGCACCTGCCTGCTTCGCGGATGCATCCCGACCAAGAGCCTGCTCCACTCAGCGGATATTCTTCAAGAAACACGGCATGCGCTTAAGGACGGGCTCCTCAAAGGTGATATCGACTTTGATTTTTCGGCTGTTCAAAAAGCCAGACGAAAGGTCGTTACCAAGAGCGCGGCTGGTGTCGATTATTTGATGAAGAAAAATGGCATCGAAGTATTCAAGGGGTTTGGTCAACTCACCTCACCGACCGAGGTCACCGTTACCTCCGATGGCAAAGATGAGAAAATCGGAGCCAAGCATGTCGTATTGGCAACCGGTAGTGTCCCAAGACAGCTACCCGGCGTGAAAATCGACGGGAAGCGTTTTGTGACGAGTGATGAAATTCTCGAGCTCAAAACGCCGCCCAAATCCCTTCTCGTTCTTGGCGCAGGCGCGGTAGGTATGGAGTTCGCCTCCATTTATCAACGCTTCGGGACAGCCTGCACTGTTGTTGAAATGCTCGACCGAGTCCTTCCCCTTGAGGATGATGACGTCAGCGTTGAGATGGCTAAATGCTACAAAAAACGCGGCATTAAGATCATGACTGGCACAAAATTCGAAGGCGCGGTGGTCGATGGTGACGAAGTCGTCGCGACCCTTCATGATGGAAAGCGAAAGAGTGAGATTCGCGTTGAGATGATCCTCGTGGCCATTGGCCGCGCACCAGTTACCGCAAAACTTAATCTTGACGCCGCTGGGGTTAAAACCAACGAACGCGGTCAAGTACCAGTCAACGGGTTCATGCAAACCAATATCCCGACCGTCTATGCGATTGGTGATATCGTCCCGACTCCGCAACTCGCTCATACCGCCAGCGCCGAAGCGATGCTTGCGGTAGATCACCTTGCAGGTAAAGGCCCCGAGGCGCTCAATTACCAGCTCAACCCAAACTGTACGTACAGCGAGCCTGAGGTCGCGAGTGTTGGTTATACCGAGCGAGCGGCGAAAGAAGCTGGCTACGAAATCAAGGTTGGTAAATTTCCATTCTCAGCACTCGGAAAAGCGCGCATCATGAACCAAACCGATGGTTTCGTGAAGGTAATCTCCGATACCAAATACGATGAAGTATTGGGCGTCCACATTATCGGGCCACGCGCGACGGACTTGATCGCTGAGGCAGCGGTTGCTCTGAAGCTGGAGACTACTACCGAGGAGCTCGCTCATACGATTCACGCCCATCCGACGCTACCTGAAGCACTGCTCGAGGCTGCGCATGCAGCCATCGATAAACCAATCCACATGTAACGAATCCAAATGTTGGTACGCGAGGATTTCCACGATTGGCCAAGCACTTGTAAGCCGAGTTGTGTCGCCATCGGAAACTTTGATGGTGTGCATCACGGGCACCGTGTCATCCTGGACCGAGCGCTCGAGGTGGCCGCGGAGCGTGATCTAGTACCAACAGTCCTGACCTTTGATCCCCATCCCACACGGGTTTTTCGCCCTGATAGTGCCCCAAAGCTTATCGAGCCCCTGCAAGAGAGGCTTAAGAGACTGGAAACGCTGGGATTCGAGCAGGTCTTAGTTCAGAGATTTGACCGCAACTTTGCTGCGCTCACCGCAGATGCATTTATAAAGTCCGTCCTAATCGACGGGCTCAAAGCGCAACATGTAGCGGTTGGGCTGGATTTTAAATTTGGCAAAGCCCGTAGTGGTGATACCGACAACCTCCGCGCTGCCATGGAGAATGCCGGTGGTGGGGCTGAAATCATGCCCGAGCTGCGAGATCAAAATGGTACCATCGTTTCATCCACCGTTATTCGGCAAGCGATTCAATCGGGGGATATGACACGAGCAGCAAAGCTACTCGGACGAGCGCCCGAATGGTTAGGGGAAATCGTTCGTGGAGACGGTCGAGGAAAAGGCCTTGGTTTTGCGACTGCGAACCTGAAATACCTCAATGAAGTCGAACCCGCGCTTGGTGTATACGCAGGAATTGCCTCACTTCATTCAAAACGGTATGGATGCGTGGTCAATGTTGGGATAAACCCCACATTTGAGAATGCTGGTCCGGTGAAGTTTGAAGCTCATCTCTTCAACTACGCTGGTCCAGATAGCTATGGTGAGTTGTTTCGAGTCCAGCTTTTAAAGCGGATTCGAGAAGAGCGAAAATTTGAGAAACTTGAAGATTTAATCGACCAGGTACATGCGGATGCAGACCAGGCCAAAGAGATCTTGAAAGCCCTCGATACGCCACTGCAGAGATCCTAAACACTGCAGTCCGGGTGGAGAACATTGATGCCCCCAAAAATTCGATACGGTCTAGTAGGCGACCCAATAGAACATTCCTTGTCACCGGTGATGCATAACGCTGCCTTCGAAAGCATGAATATGAACGCCGAATACCTTCTGCGGCCATCT
>JAYYQC010000139.1:0-17332 GCA_036128675.1 Myxococcota bacterium
AAGCTGGAGGACGCTGAAGCGATTCATCGCGAGCTTATCCACGGTCGCTGGGCAGGGCTAAACGTAACAACACCTCTCAAGACTACCCTCGCCGGCTTGGTAGAACTCCAGGGCCATGCAGCGCGGGCTGGTGCAGTGAACACGCTGTGGCGCTATGGAGACGAGGTACGTGGAGCGCTGACGGACGTCGAAGGTATCCTCACGCCTCTGGAACAACGTGGTTTCGCGCCAGGCAAGACCGTCATGATTATCGGCGGCGGAGGTGCTGCTCGCGCTGCTGCGATCGCAGCAGATAGCCTGGGCTGTACAGTACACGTAGCTTGTCGCAATCCCGACAAAGCTCGAGAATTTTTGGATTCGGTGAAGGTCGACAATCCAGGTCGTTCAACCACTCTTTCCGACGAGCGTGTTGTTGGGGAGATGATGTCGAGTTCGGACCTGATCATTCAGGCAACTCCCGTCGGCCGCGAGGGCGATGCACACGAACTTCCTTGGGGCAGCGTTCGGGCTGACACGCTGGCATTCGATATGGTGTACAAGCCGATCGAAACGCCGTTTCTAAAGGATGCTGGTAAGGCGGGTTGTCAGCTTGTTTACGGCTGGGAAATGCTGCTTTGGCAGGGAGCTCATGCTCTTAAAATCTTTACCGGTCGACTTGCACCCGTCGATGTTATGAAGGAAGCCCTTCTTAAAGATCTTTAGTAATTCAAACGGTTACAGAACTTCCCGATAAATCGTTTCATATTTATTCATCTGGTCTTGTACAGCAAACCGCTGCGCCAGCTCGGGTTTCGCGTCGCCCTTCGAGCTGCGTAAAATTGCCTGACAAAATGCTTCGGCATCGTTGTCCACCAGCGAATCTCCCAGTTCAGGTAGGACCGCTTCAAGCGACGAGCGCAGACCCACCACCGGTAGGCCTGCAGCGAGGTAATTGATAACTTTGATAGGAAAACCAGTATGAATCGCGCGCGGACACAGGGCGAGATGCACTGCTTGATGCGCAGCGGCTAAGTCGCGTGTTGATTCGAACGATTCAAAGTGTATCCGTTCGCGGAGCTCTGGCTCAAAAACAGAGAAATTGTCGGCATTATGGTGTGTCAGGACCAAAAGCTTTGCGTCGGTATCGCGCTTCGAAATCCGCCTGAGTGCTTCCGCTAAGAGTTCCAGGTTTTGATAACGGTCAGGATTCCCCGCGTATAAGAGCCATTTACCTGGTCCCAATTTTTCACGCCAAGCATCAACCAATATCTCATCGGGTTTAGACATTTCACGAAGGTCAAGCCCCGGCGCAACAACATGGATACGCTCCGGGGCGATACCAAATTCCTGATGAATCTCTTTTTGACGTTCGTCAAAAACAATCACAGCATCCGCTATTCTCGGCATTGAATGGTCAATCACGCGCCCCACTAAACCAAAGAAGCTCTGTGCAACTGTATTTCGGTAATAGGTTGGTAGCTCTAACTCCATTGTATTGTGTGCGTGATAAATGAGAGGCTTCCCAGACTGTAATTTCAGCATCGCGCCAATCGCGAGCCCCTCAACATTGTGGACATGTAGTAAATCACAGGCATGCGCTTTCGCGACGCGTCCTGCGGTAAATCCGAGCGCTGCATCAGCTGCGGGTCGTAAGGGATGGGGACCACTGCGGAAGCCAGCGTCGATTTTCTTTGTTCGGTGAAGAATCAGATGAGGCACGTCAGGTTCTTCGTACTCACCATAGCCGTAGGTACAGAGGTGAACGTCATGCCCTCTATCTGCAAGCGCATGGGCGAGATGTTTAATCGTAACCTGAGTTCCCTGACGGGTTGGAAACGGACATGCCGCAATCATCGCGAGTGAAAGAGGCGAATTTTGAGAGGGCTGCTCGTGGCTCATAAGAGTTCGAAGCGCTCTAAGAGTGCATCCAACTGGTCAAGAGAGTGGTAATGAATCTCGATCCGACCTTTACCCCTTCGATCTGCAAGACGGACTTTTGTACCGAAGAGGCGAGCGAGTCGGTCTTCAACCTGCCGCGTCGCCAAATCTTGAGGAATATCGACGGATCCATCGTTTGTCTGCTCCTCTTGGAGCATGGCGCGCTTGATAGACCTAGCCCGTGCCTCAGCATCACGAACCGAAAGTCCTTGCTTTACGACCGAATCGGCCAGCTTCTCCATCGATGCTTGGTCATCAAGGGTCAAAATCGCCTTTGCATGTCCGGCACTCAAAGTCCCCTTCCCTATCATCCCCAAAATAGAGTTCGGAAGCTTCAGAAGTCGTAGAGAGTTCGCGATAGTAGCCCGATTCTTGCCAAGGGATTCGGCCAAATTTTCTTGAGTGAGCGAATGCTGCTCCAAGAGCCGCTTATAGGCTAACGCTTCTTCTATCGGATCAAGATCTCGGCGCTGAATATTCTCAATCAACGCGACCTTTAAAACGTCCTCAGCACTCAACTGCTTCACAAGAACCGGCACAGACTGGATGCCTGCGAGCGCAGATGCTCTCCAACGACGCTCACCCGCTACAATGAGGTAGCCATCATCGGATTTGTTGACGATGATTGGTTGAAGAACCCCCTGCTCTTTGATCGACTCGCTAAGTTCTTTCAATCCATCCGCATCAAAGTGTTTACGAGGCTGGTCTGGATTCGGCTGAAGTTGCTCAATAGGGAGCCACTTAAGCCCTGTTTCACGTGAAACATCGGATTTTACCGACTCTTCTTCTGTTGCAGTTGCGCCTGCCGCACCTGGAATCAATGCCGCGAGGCCACGCCCCAGTGCTCGTCGTGACGGTGGTGGTTGCTGTGTCATTCGCTAAGTCCCCCTTGATGAACATCTAGATCCCCCCGACTTACCAGTTCTTGCGCAAGAGACAAATAACCCTGTGAGCCCCTCGAGTTGATATCGTAAAGCAAAACAGGCTTACCAAAGCTCGGTGCCTCCGAGAGGCGGACATTTCGAGGAATTACACTCTTGAAAACACGGTCACCAAAATGACTCTTCACATCGTCCATTACCTGGCGCGCTAAGTTATTCCGTCCATCAAACATAGTAAGAACCACACCTTCGATAGAAAGAGACGGATTGGTGCTGGCGCGAACCAACTCAATCGTTCGCATTAACTGACTCAGACCTTCGAGGGCGTAGTACTCGCATTGCATCGGGATCATCACCGAGTCTGCCGCTGTGAGTGCGTTCAGGGTAAGTAAACTCAATGACGGTGGACAATCGATGATAATCCAATCGTAAGTCTCGCGAAGACCATGGAGAACATGTTTTAGGCGGAGGAGTCGGTCGTCGAACTCGGCCAAATCCATATCAATACCATAGAGATCTGGGCCAGATGGCAAAACATCGAGTGTTGGCAGCTCCGAACGCGTGATCAAGCTATCAACCGAGCGGGTTCCATCCATCGCAGCATAGACACTCTCGTCGATGCCACGCCGCTCTAAACCAAGGCCACTTGTCGCATTTGCTTGCGGATCGAGGTCCACTAATAAGACCCGCGCTTCGGTCACAGCCAGTGATGCGCTCAAGTTGACTGCAGTCGTTGTCTTACCAACGCCGCCCTTTTGGTTTGCGATTGCGAGTATAGTGCCCGCATTGGATAGTTCAGCGCCTTCTTCCATCATGGCTACGTTCCTATCTGATTCACTGCGGCTAGAACAAGCAGAGAAAAGAACTAGGAAAGCATTCTAGCTCAGACGATCGATCCTTCGAGTTTCTGAACCAAAATCGAGCATTCGCGTCTCTGTATTTGGCCAATCTTCGGCATCAAGTGAGCGAAGGGCGTAGAGTGCGCCGCCAGGATGAAGCCAGTCTAACACTGTACGGGCACCATCAACATCTGAGAACGTGGCGCGAGTTACCGCAAGATCTGAAGTGGAAGTCGGAGTTTCGTCGGACCGTGCCGCGATGACCTCAACATTTTTTAAGCCGAGTCGTGCGACAGTTGCCTTTAGAAACGACACGCGCTTTTGACGGGGCTCGAGGAGCCGCCACGTCAGATCCGGTCGAACAATCGCCAGGGGAATCCCAGGAAAGCCCCCACCACTACCGACATCAAGGACACTGCCGCTTCGGGGCAAAATATCTACCATCACGACGCTATCGGCGTAGTGCTTCAACAGAGCTTCAGAATCCTTACGAATCGCCGTGAGGTTTGTACGGGTGTTCCACTTGAGCATGAGCTGCCAGTGCCGATACATCAGCTCGATTTTATCTTCGTCACAGTGTTCTGGAAACCATTTAACGAGCGAGGCGAAAGCGTGAGCAGTCATTAAAAGATACCTTATGTTTCACGTGAAACAATCAAGAGCTCTGTCGTACGCGATGAGCCTGATAGCGTAATAGAGCGAGAGCCGCCGGCGTCATTCCTTGCACGCGACTCGCTTGCCCGAGAGTCGTAGGCCGAATTTCTTCGAGTTTGTCGCAGATTTCACGCGATAAGCCGCTGGTCCCGCGATAATCAAACCCCCTTGGCAAACGAATATCATCGAGTTCCTTGAGCCTCTCAATCTCCAAAAGCTCACGCTCGATATAACCCGCGTACTTAATGTCCTCCTCAACAAGGGCAATGCTGGCTTCTTCAAACGCCGCATCGGAATCCAGAACGTCTCTCACACCAATCTCGGGTCGCTTGATGAGTTCTGCTAATTTCGAACCACGTGCCTTCATGCTTGAAAGCCCAAGCTTCGCCATCAACGGCTCAGAGACTTTTGTTTCATCGAGGTGAGCGCGAAGTGCGCTTTGCTCCGCAAGTCTTGCGGTTGTGCGCTCTTGTCGACCCGCTGGCAGCAGTCCCCACTCCTTAGCCTTTGCGAATAGCCTTACCTCTGCGTTGGTCTCCCGTAGGGTAAGGCGGTGTTCAGCACGACTCGTGAATACGCGGTATGGCTCATCAACCCCTTTAGTCACCAAATCATCAATCAATACGCCGATATAGCCTTCATGTCGCTCCAACACAGCTGGCTCTTGATTCGACACAAAGCGCGTCGCATTCAGACCCGCCATCAAGCCCTGTGCACCCGCTTCTTCATAACCACTCGTTCCATTGATCTGCCCAGCTAAAAAGAGCCCGGGCAACGCTTTGGTCATCAGAGAGCGTTCAAGTTGAGTCGGAGGCGAGTAATCGTACTCCACTGCATAACCGTATTGAAGAATCTTAGCGTTCTCGAGTCCGGGAATTGTCTTTAAAAACGCTTCTTGTACCGCCTTTGGCAGACTCGTCGACAAACCATTTGGATAGACCCACTCGGTCGACAGACCTTCCGGCTCCAAAAACACATGGTGACTGGGTTTATCTGCAAATCGAACGATTTTATCCTCAAATGATGGGCAATAACGCGGCCCCAGACCCTGAATAACCCCCTGATAGAGAGGCGACAGATGCAGGTTATCGTTAACTACCTTCTGGGTCGCCTCGTTTGTGTGTGTCACGTGGCACGCAATCTGTGCATGAGAATTTTGAACTGGGTCAAACGAAAATCGTGGTCGAGGCTCATCGCCCTGCTGCGCTTCGAGTTGCTCCCACGCAATTGTGTTTGCATCCAGCCTAGGCGTTGTACCGGTCTTAAAGCGACCTAAGCGCAGGCCTAGAGCCTGCAACGAAGTGCTGAGGAAACTCGCTGGTGCGTCACCTACCCGGCCCCCTTTGAACTGCTCTTCGCCGACGTGACAGAGGCCATTTAAAAACGTACCGGTGGTAATGACGACCGCACGGGATTTGATTGTCTCGCCCGACTTCAACCGAAGTCCTGTGATATGCGTCGGCTCATATTCGAGGGCTACCACTTCGCCTTCAACCGGCGTGATTCCGGTATCGTTCAAAATAACGTTACTCATATAGGCTTTGTAGAGAGCACTATCCGACTGACAACGGGTAGAGCGAACAGCCGGTCCCCGACTCATATTCAACCGTCGATACTGAATCCCCGTTGCGTCCGCGGCCTTCGCCATCTCGCCGCCTAGAGCATCTATCTCGCGAACTAGGTGGCCTTTCCCAACACCACCGACCGCTGGGTTGCAGCTCATTTGGGCGATTTTATCGAGCTTCAGGGTCACTAAACCAACGCGCGCGCCAAGTCGTGAAGCGGCCAACGCGGCTTCGCAGCCTGCATGGCCAGCACCAACGACAATGATATCAAAGCTTCGTTGCTCCACACTTAACCTCACTTACCGATACAGAACTCTGAAAAAATTCGATCTAAGAGTGCTGTATCTACATCTTTGCCACGAATTTGGGCTACCCATCTTAATGCTTCTTCGAGCTCAAACGACTGGATATCCAGGGGAGCGTTATTTGCGATCGCATCATCAAAGGAGTGAATGGACCGTAACGCACGCTCAAGACAATCGACATGTCTACGGTGAACGATTGGTATACCCGCCTCACTCTCAAGCTTCCCACCACCGGTCAGTAGATCTAGGAGGCCCTCGAGTCCTTCACGCTTTGTTGACGAGATCCATCCTGAGATGGAAATACCCGCCTGAAGAGCACCGTTAGCAAGCTGCTCGCGTTCATCGCCCTCCAATAGATCGATCTTTGAAACAACCACTAAGCCAGACCAATCATCGGCCGGCCAAACAGGTTCCACCGCATCAAGAAGCCAGACCTGTTCGTCGCACTTCTCCGCAAGGTCTCGACCAAGTCCAATTCCGCGGGCTTCAACGTCATTTTGTGCCTCTCGGATCCCCGCCGTATCAACGAGCATAACCCGGCGGCCATGGTGGGTAATCTCAACCTCAATCGCATCTCGAGTTGTACCCGCTTCACTGTCCACAAGAACGCGCTCCTCGCCGAGCAAAGCGTTCATAAGTGAGCTTTTTCCAACATTTGGAGCTCCACAGAGCGCAATTCGGCGCGGTTTCATCAGGCCCAGCTCAACCCGGGATAGCAGTGTGGAAATCGTATCACGGGCACCATCCACAACAATCTGATGCCGGGATTCTAGCCCATCTCCCGTTGGATACTCCGGGAAATCGAGTGCTGCCTTCGCATCGGCAACAACACCCTCCAACGCCGTTTCAACTGTTTCTAAGGAATCTGAGAGTACACCTTTAAGATGGGCATGTGCGATTTTAAGAGCTTCGTCACTACCAGCGTGAATGAGGTCCTTGACCGCTTCAGCCTGAACTAAATCTAATTTACCATTTAGAAATGCTCTGAGAGTGAACTCTCCAGGCTGCGCCAAGCGAGCGCCTTCAGCAAGAGAGGCACGCATCACCCTAGCGATTGTTGGTCTTGAGCCATGTACATGAAATTCGACAGTATCTTCGCCTGTATACGACCGCGGCGCGAACATTGGTAGTACCAATGCTTCTTCAAACGCTCCCTCATCATCATGTAATTGAGCGACAAAAGCCCGATGACTCTCCCGCTCCTTGGTAGATTGGGTCAGAGATGCAATCACATCACGAACTTTAGATCCGCTTATCCGCACAATAGCAATGGCGGCTTCACCAGGGGCAGTTGCCTGGGCGGCAATGGTATCTGACATCGACTCAATCGTATACGTGCTCATAATCGCTTCCGGGGTAAAATCGCGAGAAGTCCCCATGCCTTACGGCATTCTAAGCGTCAAGTTTAGAAGCACCTAGTCAAGATCACTTACCACCAATCCCTCCGGGTATCGGGCACTTTAATAAGTCAAACACCCGTGATAATGCGTTTTCAGCAAAGGAGAATTGTGAACATGGCAGTGTTAAAGAAAGAAGCGAACCTACAGCCCGTCAATGGTACCAACGTCCATACCATTCTGGGGCCAGAGAGCACGTTTGAAGGAAAGCTTAGCTTTGAAGGAACTGTCCGAATCGACGGTAACTACAAAGGCGAAATCGTCACCACTGACACTCTCATCGTTGGACAATCTGCGAAGGTCGAAGGAACCATCAAAGTCGGAAGCATCATCGTCAACGGTGAAGTCCACGGCAATGTCATCGCTTCCCAGTTGGTAGAACTCAAAGCTCCGGCACGCTGGTACGGCAATATCGAAACGCCTCAACTTATGATTGAGCGCGGTGTGATCTTCCAAGGGTCTTGCCAAATGGACAACAAAGGCAAGCCAACCGATGGTAAATCGAGAATGACCGTCGTCGAGAACTGAGCGTTCGCTTCAGGGCTTATTTGTCACAAGTAGCGGCTTGGCGTGTGTCTTTCTCAAATAGAGCCACGTCCCCACCGCCGATATAGCTACCAAAATCGAGATGTATTGCGATGTCGACATCGCGGGAAACCAGTCTGCTTCGACAAGCTTATAAATTCCGCGAATCTTATCGCCACGATACATTTCAATGATCGAGCGAATGATTGGATAACCAATCAACCACGCTAAAAGTACTTGCCCGTGAAACCTCTTTCTCATTCGCAACCACGACAAATAGAAAAACATCACGAGCTCGGCTGCTGCTTCATAAAGCTGTGTTGGATGCACTGCTAGCGACCGGTCATTGACCCCTACTTCACCCAAACGCAGGTGCTGAACGTGGCATGAAGAGCCACTTGGAAATTGGATTCCCCACGCCATCTCTGTCGGCTCACCAAAACAGCAACCTGCCATCAAGCAGCCTAGACGTCCAATCGCGTGAGCCATGGCTAAAAATGGGATCAACAGGTCAGCGTATTTAAAGAACGGAAGCTTATGGGCTCTCGTGTAATAGATGAGCGTAAAAGCCGCACCGATGAATCCTCCATAGAAAACAAAGCCTCCTTCCCAGAAGACCAATATTTTCAATGGGTTTTCCATATAAACATCCCATCGAGTCAAAATGAAGATGCAGCGAGCCCCCATCAAACCAAAGAGCAAGAGCCAGAAAGCCATGTCTTGCACCTTCTCGGGATCTTCATTTTCTCGCTCAGCTTGACGACGGGCGTAAATCATCGAGATCCAAAACCCCATCGCAATGAGGAAACCATACCAGTGAAGGGAGAATGGTTTCGTCAGAAGCCCGAAAAGGGTCGTCTCGAAGATCAGAGGACTCATCCGTTTTTGGCCTTATCGGCCGATGCCTCAGCTGCAGCCTGCTTTTCAGCCTTCGCCTGTTTGAGCATCTCAATAAACATCAGAACTACCCCGACGGAGATGCCAGAGTCGGCAATATTAAAGGTCGGCCATGTATAGGCATCGTACCAATGCCAATCGATAAAATCGATGACATACCCAAGACGTAAACGGTCGACAAAATTGCCAATCGCTCCACCTAAAATCATCGCCAAGGCAAGCCGTAGGGTTACTTGTGTAGGTTTACTCTCGCGGTAGAGAGATAAGACGACAAAACAAGCGACCACCGCTACGACGAGAAAAAATGGTGTCCGCCAGGGCGAGTCACTACGGGATAAGAATCCAAATGCGGCACCTGGATTTTCCACATAACGAAAATGCCAAAAGTCTGCGACAACCTCGACCACCCGGCCACGAGCTGGATGCTCAACACGCCAAAACCGTTCGAATTTATCACCAAACTCTTCGGCTTTGGTTTCGCCATAGAGTGTCGAATTTGCGAGTGTCAGCTCAGACACCGCCCAGTACTTCGATACCTGATCAAAGACAAAGACAGCGAGAGCTACGGCACAAAATAACTGGAGACCTACCCTCACCTGTCGCTCCTTCTAAGACCCCGCTTCACAAGGTGGTCCCCTGCGAAGCGGTCATTTGTTTTTAAGCAAAACGCTCAAACAGCCTCAGTCATTCCGGCGAGTTTGTCGATAACCCGCGGGGATAATCAAAAGGTTACGGTAAAGCCCGTCTCCGGTTGACTCGGTGCGAACACTTTCCAATTCGGAGAGTGTCTGGTGCACGACGCGACGGTCATGCGGCGACATTGGGCTGATTTTTACAACTTTTTGTTCCTTCTCGGCACGTCCTGCGAGCTTCTTCGCCAGTGACTCGAGCGCGTTTTGTCGACGCTCACGGTAACCGCCGGCATCGAGAACAATAAGTTGGTCACCTTCCGCTTTGCGGCTCACCATTCGATTTAAGAGAAATTGAATAGCTAAAAGAGTCTCGCCCCGCTCACCGATGAGACGCTTAAGGTCACCGCCGTGAAGCTCAACTTCGATATGTTCATCGGTGTCTTCAATCAGATTCACCGACGCTTCAAATCCACCAATCTCAAGCACTTCCTTAAGAACCTGAGACGCCAAGGCACCGCGCTCTGACTGATCGGCTTCCGCCAGCGATGGCTTTGGCTCTGGGAGATCTTCGGGCAACTCATCGACACCCTCATCGACCTCTTTCGCAGATACCATGATATCATCATGATTGCGTCGTCCTTGACGACCACCACGACCACCGCGGCCGCCACGGTCACCGCGGTCACCACGTTGATTACGCTCCCGACGTGGGCGCTCTGGACGAGCTTCTTCTTCAGGTGCTGGCTCAATTGCAGCGACGTCGACTGAAATGACTACCCGTCGATCAAGACCTTCGCCTTCGTCGGACTTAAGTTCATACTTTAATTGCGAACGGGTTGTTCCGAGTGCGTTACATGCGTTGATTGCGGCCTCGGCAGCGGTTCGGCCTTCAAATTCTTTGAGTTCTGACATCATTTTCCTCTTTATCTAAACAATCAAGCGGGCTGCGGTTTAGGCACCCGATGGTTAATCACTATTTGTTGCACGATGGTCAAAAGGCTGTTGACCAAGATGTAAAAGACCAACCCGCTGGGCAAAGCAACCATAAAAATTGTCAGCATAATTGGCATTACAATCATCATCATCCGAGCTTGGGCTGGGTCACCGGTTGTCGGCGTAACTTTTTGTTGAATCGCCGTCACTGCGCCAACCAAGAGCGCTAAAATCGGGAAGGATTCAGGCTGAGTCAAATCTGGAATCCAAAGAAAGGATTGCTGATAGAGATCTACCGCGCTCCAAAGTGCTCGATAGAGTGCAAACCAGACAGGCATCTGAAGAAGCATCGGCAAGCATCCACTCAGAGGGTTGACCCCCATTTCCTGCATCAACTTGAGCTGGGCCATCTGTTGTTTTTCTTTATCGTTCGCGAAACGTTCTTTGATCTTGTCGAGTTCCGGTTTCAGCAGCTGCATCTTCCTCATCGAAACGACCGACTTATACGTGACTGGAAACAGAATTAGCTTCACCACGAGCGTAAGCAAGATGATGGCGACGCCCCAGCTCTGGGAGACATCATGAAAGATATTGAGTGCTAGGATCATCGGTCGGGCCAGCGCCCCCAGAGGAATACCCATGATACTGTAATCGATCGCAAAGGTGAGATTCTCGCTCACAGCCTTCAGTTCATCAGAAGATTTCGGCCCGGCATAGAGTGTGTAACGGAGGGTCTTTGTTTGCCCCGGCGGTAAGGTCTCGAAGAGTAACTGATAGGTGAGCTCGATGGCATCCTGAGAAGCTTGAGCTTTGCATCCACCAACAACATTTTCTTGTGCTACCGCTGCCACAACAAAATACTGATAATCAACTGCCGCCCAGCGAGCATTTCCGGGCAACATCGCAAGAGGTCCGTCCTCAACATCACCCTTTTCAGCATCCACAAGTTCATCGTCGCTGCTGTAGCAGAGACCGCGGTACATCAATGGCGGAGAGAGAATTGAGCCTTCTTCAGGATAGTCGATGTAGAGATTCAGACTCGCTTCGCTAACAATCGGCCTAGTCGCCTTGTTATTCACACTAAGGATAACATCGGTTGCATACGCTGCATTAGAGCGACGTAGCTCCATTCGCCAGGTGAGTCCATTGGGTTCGGTCGCGCTGAGGACAGGCCCCGTGGCTGTTTCTTCAACTTCCCAACGTTTCTCGAGCAAGACCTGGTCTGAAAAGACATTGATCCTTGCCTGACGACCAAGCTTGTCTGTCAGTGCGACTGGATTCATCACATCGTTTTCATCGCGTTCGGTGTATTGGGTCAGATTAAGTGCCTTGATTGACGGCCCTTCATTACTCCAGGTCTGACGCGTTAAAGCATCCGCCCAGTTAAAATCTTGGGCAGGCGTTTCAACCACCGGTTGAGCAACTACATCTGAAGTCTCTGTTGCTGCCGATAGTTCAGCGGGCTGAGCAGAATCGGCTCCAGGTACTGCCGCCGCATCACTCGATGGCATAGCAGGCCGTTCAGATATCCCTTCGGTTGGGGCCTCTGTAGGTGGGACGACTGGTGCGACCTGTGGGCCCATGATCATCTGCCAGCCCATGAGTACGACGACACTCAGGACAATCGCTAAATAGACTCGTCGCTGTTCATCCATCTTGTTTTTCCTTCATAGCTTTCGGCTCGGTTCCGGGAGGAAAATCTACACCACCCGGATTCCAGGGGTGACATCTCAAAATGCGCCTATAGGTCAAGCTAAATCCACGTCGGAAACCACATTCCGTAAATGCGATACGACCGTATTCAGAGCAGCTTGGATAGAACCGACAGCGCCCTCCAAGAAGTGGAGAGAGCGTTATCCGGTAGAACCAGATCACCAAGAGCGCAAAACGTTGCCCTAGACCTAGTTTCTTAGTGCGAGGAGTTGGCATTCGAAGTCTTTACGAAGTGCCTGGAAGTCCGATGTCGCCGCCCTTGGCCGCGCGATAACAACATAATCCCAGCCAGCATCCAGAAGCGACGTGGAAGCGCGTACGATTTCTCTTAACCGCCGCTTCACACGGTTGCGAACAACCGCGTTCCCGACCCGCTTGCTTACCGTGAAGCCAACCCTGTAGGTCGCTTCAGATACACCGCGGTCCCGTAGGACGATTAACCGCTTGCCTCGTCTTTTCGATGCTGAATTTTGAACGCGTACGAAATCGCGCCGCTTTTTCAGCGATTCAAACGACGTGGCGGCCACAACCGGAGTTCAGTAAGTAAGATTACTTCGAAGGTACTGAAACGCTGAGGCGCTTACGACCCTTCGCTCGGCGTCGCTTAAGTACCAAGCGGCCAGAGGTTGTAGACATACGCTTACGGAAACCATGCTTGCGGGTTCTTCGAGTGTTACTTGGCTGATATGTGCGCTTCATCGCTACTCATCCTTTATGTGTCGTGTTCCAGCTCTGCAGTTATGGAACGCGCGTAAAGATCATGAAAGATCGTCGAGGGCCCGGATATTACTCACCAACTCCTCGATGTCAACGGAATCTCCCCGTGATCAGTCATGATCACAACTCTTTGACCGATCAAATCTAAGATCGAAAATACTTAAATAAGTTAGTCCTCGGAGATCACTGAGGATCTGCCAAGATCACCCCAAAATCACGTCAGCGCATTCCTTGACGGTATGCGTCGAGCACGACTAAAGGTAGAACCTCGCCCCGGTGCCTTGCGCGTGTTTTCCGGCATCGGGTCAGACCTTGCTGACCTACTCCGTTTTTTGGTCAGTGCGGCTTTTGGGGGGGCCAGATTCACCTTGTGAATAAGCCCTGTACATTTGTGAATAACATTTAAAATCGTCGTATTTACGACGGTTTAGGGGATTGGTGTGTCTGTGAATAACTCTAGCCTTCAACATCGATGGATGACTATCCTTCAGCATGTGAAGCCAAAGATGAGCGAGCACGTATTCAACACGTGGTTCGCCGTGATTGTCCCTCTCGACGAGAGCGATAGCCTCACCCTGAAACTTGCGGTTCGAGACCAGTTTGCACGGGATTGGCTCCAGGAACATTACGGGGCTTTTCTGCACCAAGAGCTTCAAAATTTAGAGGGGCAGTCGGTCGCTGTTGATTGGGTCATCGAACCATCACTCTTTATCGAAAAACCAGTCACCACCGACACGCTGCATGCATCGACAAAAGAAGAGGCCCCCACCGATGATATCTCGCCCCAGAAGGCTGGGATCAAATCATCAATCAAGCCACTTAGTCTCAACGCTAAATATCATTTCTCGAACTTTATCTGTGGTCCATCCAACGAATTCGCCCATGCCGCCGCACGTGCAGTCGCAGCAAAACCGGGTCGAAGCTACAACCCGCTTTTTCTTTTCGGCGATGTCGGTCTTGGCAAGACCCATTTACTCTCCGCCATCGGCCATACAATTCAATCCAATAATCCCGACGCCAAAATCGTCTACCAATCATCAGAGAGTTTCGCGAACGAAGTCGTCGATGCGGTGCTTAATGGTAAGCTCGAAGAATTCCGACGAAAATACCGGGAGGAAACTGATGTCCTCTTGATGGATGATATCCAGCTACTCGCCGGTAAAGAACGAACCCAACACGAGCTCTTCCACATTTTTAATGTGATGTATGACAGCAACCGGCAAATAGTCCTAACCAGCGACAAATTACCTCATGATTTACCCAATGTTGAAGACCGGCTTCGCAGCCGTTTCCAATGGGGACTCATTACCGATATTCAACCGCCCGAAATCGAGACCCGTGTCGCTATCGTAAAATCAAAAGCCGCCCGAGAAGGTCTCGAACTCGATGAATCGCTTGCATTTCATCTCGCGCGCCATGTCGCCTCAAATGTTCGAGAACTCGAAGGCGCACTGGTCCGAATTCTGGCCCATGCATCGCTCACAAAACGTAAGCTAACTATTGGATATATTGACGAAATATTAAACAATATTGTTCCACGAACAACTCCAGATCTATCGATTGATGCAATTCAAGAGGCCGTAGCTCGATACTTTCGCCTCAAAGTGAATGACCTTCGAGGCAGCCAAAGACGCCAATCGATTGTCCGTCCGAGACATGTGGCGATGTATCTCTGTCGCAAGCACGTCTCCAAGGCCAGTTTTCCAGCTATCGGCGACCAGTTTGGAAAAAAAGACCACGCTACCGTGATGAATGCAGTTAAAAAAATCGACCGTGCACTTGAATCTGACCGCTCGCTCCAGAGCCAAATCCAAGACCTAGAACAGCAGCTCGATATCCCTCAAACAACGAAGTCCTAAAAGAAAATTCTCTAATTCCGAGCAACAGCGCCTCATTCGCGTCGATAACCACGAAGAAGGTTATTCACGAGAGGAATACGCATGTTGTCTTGGCAAACAAAAACGATTGCCCTCGAACTCATCCACGCTGCAGAGCAGGACGTTGTGCAGCGTCGAGACGGATTCATCTGTGCTCTCGAGCGGCATCTGACGTTTCTCAGTGACCATTTGCATCGCTCAGTAACACCCCGGGAAGCTCAAGCTATTCTTCAATCAACACGACGCCAAATCACTGTCCTTCTCGAGGCCGTCGTGGAGCCCAAATAAGTTTTCCACAAACTATATAAGTGCGATCAATTTTGATCTCTAAAATCGAAATAAATATCTGATTTTATTCAACTTTACCTGTGAATAACTCTGTGAATAACCCTGTGGATATCTTGCTCATCAAACTGTGAATAAATGCTACTCACAATCTGTGAACAACTATTCACAAATCCAATCACACCGAAGATCTCTTGTTTCAAAAGACAAAAACGACGTTATTCACAAATTCACAGGCTATTATTCTTATTCATTAATTTTCTATAAAATAGAAAAAGATAAAAGACTCTTGCCTTGAACTTTCCAGCTTTGACTCAAAGATCTGCCCCTGATAGACCGGTCTCAATCAGTTAATTGACGCACAACTGGAGAGTTATCGGTTCATGAAAATCCGACTTCAAACACAAGATTTGGTCAAAGCCCTTTATCGAGTCCAAGGCATCGTCGATAAAAAAAGCACCAATCCAATCCTCGCGCATGCTCTCATCGAAACCAAAAACAATCTCCTCGAAGTTAGAGCAACCGACTTAGAAATTGGATTAACTGCAACTTACCCAGTCGCAATTGAGGAACCAGGTGCCATCGCGGTTCAAGCCAAACAGCTCTACGAAATCGTTAAAGCACTCAATACAGATGAATTAACCCTTGAAGCATCCGAAAATCATTGGATCACGGTAAGATCAGGCAAGAGTGAATTCAGGCTCATTGGCACCGGTGCAGAAGATTTCCCTGCCCTCCCTGAAGCCGAAACGTCATCACATTTTCAAATTGACACAACGAAATTTTCAAACCTTATCGAGCAAACAATATTTTGTGTAAGCCATGACGATACCCGCCATCACCTAGGCGGCGTCTACTGCGAAGCACCCGATGGACAGACGCTTCGCATGGTGTCTACCGACGGACATCGATTGGCACTTTCCGAATCTGTTCTAGATAGCTCAGTTCAGATCAGTGAGCCTGTTATTGTCCCACGAAAAGCTTTCCAAGAAGTAAAACGACTCCTCGCAGATGCAGGCTCAAACGTGGAGATAGGTTTTACGAACCGTAGCTTCCACCTTAAGACCGCTGCATTCGAACTTTCGACACGACTCATCGAAGGTAAATTTCCAGAATACAGCCAAGTTATCCCGGTGTCGGCTTCAAAAGAAGTACCGATGAACCGTGGTCTTTTTGCAGAAGCGCTCAAGCGAGTCTCGCTTCTCTCTCAGGGACGCGCTTGGGGTGTAAAACTTGAAATCCAAAACGAACAAGTTGAATTCATCGCAGAAGACCCAGAGTTTGGTACAGCCAAAGAAACCATTGAAATTCCATACAAGGGTGACCCACTCACCATCGGATTCAACGCGAAATACCTCTTGGATGTACTCAGCTTGATTCAGACCGAAGAAGTCGTCTTCCAACTCACAGACGACCTGTCGCCAGGCGTCCTACGTCCACTTAACGAGAAGGATTTCTTGGCAGTGGTTATGCCTGTTCGGATTTAATCACGTTGCATGCATATCGAGTTTTTATCCCTTCAAAACTTCCGAAATCTTCGCCCGCTTGAACTCAAGTTTTCATCTGGTCGTGTGTTTATCGAAGGCGATAATGGACAGGGTAAAACGAATTTACTCGAAGCAATCTATTTCTGTGCAACTGGGAAATCTTTTAGACGCGCAACACATCAACAAATCATCCGTCATCAATCAGATGGGCTTCAACTCAATGCACGCGTTGAGCGTAAAACCATCAACCACAATATTGAAATCTCACTCGCGCCGAAAAAACGCAGTATTCAAGTGGATGGTCGGGGTATCAAAAAGACGTCCTCACTTTTTGAGCTCCTTAATGTTGTTGCGTTTTTTCCGGATGATTTACGTATCATTAAGGGGAGCCCAGAAGAGCGCCGTCGATTCCTAGACCGATTCGTTGCAAATCGTGACCCCAAATTTATCGATGCTTCAAGCCAGTATACAAAGCTGCTTACCTCTAGAAACGCACTCTTAAAGAATTCACCACGCATCGACCCTATTTTGCTTGAGACATACGATGACGGGCTGATTCAGCACGGTATCGTGATGCATCAAGCTAGACTTGAAGCTCTCGAGATCTTGAAGCCTTTCGCTGCTAAACACATCGAATCCATACTTGGTCCAGCAAATGAACTTCGGTTGAAGCTGGAGTCTGGTGCATCGTTGGACCCGTCACTAGGC
>JAYYQC010000140.1:0-13070 GCA_036128675.1 Myxococcota bacterium
AAGACACACCAATCGAAAAGCCCACGGCTAAGCCGAAACCCGTTCGCAGCAAGCAGCAGCGAGATCAAATTGCGAAGAGCCTTGAGAATAAGGGTATTTTGGCGGTCCTCGGAGCGGTCGGCGGAGACTCTGCCGGTGGAGCCATTGCCGATGTGCTGGGCGAGGGCTCGGTTGGTGGTGGTGACTTGGACGCTGCCTTTGAAGGAATTGCCGGTGTCGGTGTCGCAACCGATGCCAACCAGCGAACTAAACGTGGTGGTGCATCAGGTGAAGCTGCAACCATCGGCGGCCTGAAAACCCAAGGAGGCGGTAAGGTTAAGAAGGCCAAGAAAGAAAAGCGCCTGGTCGGTAAAGCGAAATTCGGCGACCTTGACGTCGATGGCTCACTCGACTCGGGCTCTATCGCTAAGGTCGTTCAGAAACGAATGAAGTCAATTCAGGGCTGTTACAACAAGGAGCTAAAACGAGATCCTTCGCTCAAGGGTAAAGTCGAAATTGAGTTTACGATTGGCGAAAATGGTCGAATTGAGGAAGCGCTTACCGTTGGCAATACCATGGGTAACAAGACTGTTGCGAATTGCATCTTGAGAATGCTGAAGCGATGGAAGTTTCCGAAGCCTGATGGTGGCAGCGTCACGGTTGTCTTCCCATTCATCTTCTCGTCGTAATGGTTGCACACGTAATCACTGAATCTAAATAAAAGGGGTTAGGTCGTGAAGGCTAAGAGTATTACCGAGATTCGTTCGACGTTGACGGATTCGGACTTCCAAGCATGGTTTACGCGCAGGGATGAGCTACGTAAGTCGCTTGAAACAGCGCGAGTCGAGTTTGACGAAGTCGACACCCAATATGAAACCACGCGCTATCGTTATCAGTACATTCAACGTAAAGCCGAAAAGCTCGTCTTTGATGCGGGGGAGTGTATTGATCAGTCCGCGCGAGCGCAGGCTGATTTCGCGAGCGTCGAGAATGACTCGTTTCAGCTCTTAAGTGATTTCGAGAATCAAAGCCAACTCCTCCAAGACGCTGTCATTGAGCGGGACCAGATTGAGAAGGCCCTTGAAGGTGACCGGCTCGAGTCTTCGGGTATTGGCGGTGCAGGAGGCAAAGATAAGGACCTGAGTTCTTCTATTGGTGCGAATGCCAAAGAACTCCAAGGTGCGAATGAACTTGTCGAGCGTCGTCAGACTGAACTCAATTCAGCGTGGGTCAAGGTCGAAGGTACGTGGGAGCGCTCTTTCACCTCGAATATGGCCCGGTCAGAGTTTTCGTACCAGGCACGAAGACTTCACCGTCAGGCTGAACTCGCGTTTCGAGAGTCCAAGGAACTCAAGTCGTCGATGCAGTACCTCGGCGAAAAGCGTGAGCGGCTTGGAGAATCACAAGCGTCATTGAGCAAAGAGCTGGATGAGCATCAACGAAACGGTGCTGAAAAATTTGATTGCTCAATCATCAGCGACTTCTTGTTTTGGGCACATGAGACCGACGTACATGCTGCAGTCTGCGTGCCGCTGATCGATGAATTCGAGCATTTCAACATTCAGATTCACGCAAAGAAAGTCTATTTGATTTCGCAGGAAAAGGGGCTGGACTTCATCGAACCTCTGCCAGAAGAGGAAATGGGTGAAGAAGATCCAAGACTAGAGTCTTTCTTTAAAGAAGGTCGAGCCGCTTAGAGACTCATTAGCTTTAATTTGACGGGGCCCGAGCGGTCTCTTCGAGGGGAAATTATGGATACTAACGAAAAACGTGCAGTTCTTAGCCAATCTACACTTTTTGATAACCTCCTAACGACCGAACTAACTATGTTAGCCGACTTGTTCGTAGCTAAAGATTACGAAGCAGGGGAACTCGTGTTTGATGAGGGCGTTGTTGGTGATTCGATGTACGTAATCGAGTCAGGGAGTGTCGAGGTTCTTCGAAAGAACCCGCAGGGTGAGTATCAGCAGATTGCGGTACTCGGTGATAAGAAGTTCTTTGGGGAGATGTCTTTGATCGATAAAGAATATCGAAGTGCGACAGTTCGTGCCAAGGAGTCTGCGCGATTGCTGCAGCTATCTAACGAAAATCTTCATATCTTCGCCCGCAACTACCGAAATGGTTTTACCTGGGTTGTAGTGAATATCGCACGTGTTCTCAGTGAACGCCTACGTGAGATCAACCGTCGTTATACAGAGCGACTCTAAACGAGTTTTTATCGTTCTTGAGAAATTTGAAAGAGGGGCTCAATGAGCCCCTTTTTTATGCGGTCAGTGCAGTGAAAGCCGCATCGATGGCCGATGCCGCAAACTCAAGGTCTTCTTTTGTGTGAGCGGCTGAGATGAAGCCAACCTCGAATGCACTTGGTGCTAAATAAACACCTCGATTCATGAGCTCCCAAAAGAATTTACCGTAACGCTCGGGCGAACCGGTTTTAATCTCGGCGTAGCTACGGGGAGCATTTTCAGCCTTTTCCTTGAACCACATGTAAAAGAGCGAGCCTTGACGCTCAAAATGTGCGGGTTCGCCGTGCTTCTCCAGGATAGGTCGAACCAATCCTTCAAAAAATGCTCCCTTTTCTTCGAGTGCTTCATAGAAGCCCGGCGCGGCGAGTTGGTCGAATGCTGCCTTGCCCGCTGCCATCGCAAGCGGATTACCCGAGAGGGTCCCAGCCTGGTAGACCGGTCCGCTTGGAGCTACCCAATCCATAATTTCGGTTCTTCCGCCATAGGCTCCGACGGGTAGACCTGAGCCAATGACCTTACCAAATGCGCTCATATCAGGCATCACGCCGTAAAGCTCTTGAGCGCCACCAAGGCCGACTCGGAAGCCAGTAATGACCTCGTCGAAGAAGAGGACCGAGCCATATTTATCGCAAAGTTCGCGAAGGCCTTCGAGGAAACCCGGTAGGGGTTTCACCATGCCCATATTGCATGCAATAGGCTCGAGCATAATCGCCGCGATGTCGTCGCCGCATTCCTCCATCAATGCCTTCACGCCATCGAGGTCATTATAAGCCACCGTGAGTGTGTCTTTGGCTGTTCCAGTCGTTACGCCCACCGATCCTGGGATGCCAAGTGTCGCCACTCCAGATCCAGCTTCGACGAGAAACGGGTCCGCGTGACCATGGTAGCAACCCGAGAACTTGATGATCTTGTCGCGGCCAGTGAAACCACGGGCCAGCCGGAGTGCGCTCATCGCGGCTTCGGTTCCCGAGCTAGTGAACCGTACCTTTTCAAGAGTTGGAACAGCCGAGATGATGCGTTCGCTGAGCTCAATTTCGCGGAGCGTCGCCGCTCCGAAGCTCGTCCCTTCAACAGCAGCTTCCTGTACTGCATTGACGACGGTCGGGTGCGCGTGCCCCAGGATAAGTGGACCCCACGAGCAGACAAAATCTAAATACTTGTTTCCGTCGACGTCGTAGAGATGTGCTCCCTCCGCGCGCTCAATGAAGATTGGCTCACCACCTACGGACTTGAATGCCCGTACTGGGGAGTTGACTCCCCCAGGCATCAGTTTCTTAGCACGGGCGAAGAGTTCACGTGACTTTGGTCGCTCCATCAAAGACTCCTTGATTCAACTTAGAGATAATCCTCGGCCCCTTGAGCAGCAAGGTCGGTCCATAGGCTTTCGACGATCTTACCAGTGTCTCCACCGCTTGCTTGGGCTTCCAATACGCTTTTGCCATCGGGCGAGGTAACGCGAGCATTTACTGTAAAGATGCCGTCGCGGTATTTAGCAAAAGCTCCTAGTGGGAGGTGACACCCACCACCAGCGTGGCTCAAAAGACCGCGCTCAATCGCGACACAGCGCGCGGTATCCTCACAATGCAGAGCCGCTTTTACCTTTTCGGCGTCGGGGTCGTTTCTGCGCATCTGAATGCCGAGGGCCCCCTGTGCTGGCGCCGGAAGCATCTCTTCGAACGCAAGCTCCTGAACGTGGTAGTCAGCGGACTCCATGAGTCCAAGTCGCTCCACACCTGCCCGTGCAAGGATCACGGCATCTAAGTCACTCGATACGCGCTTAGCGCGGGTTGGTACGTTACCGCGAATATCAACCAACTCGATATCAGGACGAAGAGCAAGGAGCTGCGCCTTGCGGCGAATCGATGACGTCCCTACCGTTGCCCCCGACTTTAAACCTAAGGCCATCGATGGGTCGGTGCTCTGAGGGTTGATGAGCAAGAGATCAGTCGCGGGATACCGTTTTGGAATCGCAACAATCTCTAAGTCCGGATGCTCTTCGGTAGGCAAATCTTTCAGGGAGTGGACAGCTACATTTGCTTCTTTACTCAAGAGCGCTTCTTCGATTTCTTTCGTGAAAAACCCTTTACCCTCAACCTTACTAAGCGAGAGATGTTGGATTTGGTCGCCTTGTGTCTTGTAAACGCGAACCTCAGCATCACCAGGCAGCAGACCCGCGGTAAAGTGGGCTTGCCAAAGGGCTAGCTTTGACCCGCGTGAAGCAATAACGAAGGAGCTCTCGCTCATTTATTTCTCGTGTGTCACAGTGACTACGGTGCGGATCCCGCCGCGGATATAGAAGTCGCCTTCTACCTTGAGCTTACGTGGATTGACGGCTGCCACAATGTCATCCGCAATACGGTTGGTGACGGCTTCGTGAAAGGCACCTTCGTCTCGGTATGACCAGAGATAGAGCTTGAGACTCTTCAGCTCGACGCATTGCTCATCAGGTGTATAGGTAATCTTGATGTGCGCAAAGTCCGGCTGTCCTGTCTTGGGACAAAGACAGGTAAACTCAGGGCAGTCGAAAAAGATTTCGTAGTTCTTCGCTTCGGCTGGGTTCGGGAAGGTTTCTAGTTCTTTAGATGGCTTGGTGCTCATAAGTCAGACCTTGTTAGAGATTCGCACCGAAGTTGTAACCGGAATTGACGGGTGTCAATTGTCGCCGAGTTTTTCGATTTGGTGCAGGATCCCCTCAACATAAGAACGTGTTGAAGGTTCGGTGATTGTTTCTTCGAGATGACGAAGTCGGTCTTCAAGGAGAACCGTCGAGCCCATTCGGCCCTGCATTAGGAGCGAGGAAATCTGTCCAAGCGCTTCGCGGAGAACCTTTTCCGACGGGTGCCGAAGGACTTTGAGCAAGATTTCCGGGTCGTCAGGAAGTTGGTGCTGGCTTAAGAATGTATCCGCTGCCTCTTCCAGCTCTTCCTGGCTTCGGGCAATACGGAGGCGCTCAAGCTTTAAACGAAACTCCGAGGGTGCTCGCCCGATGGATTTCCGCGGGTTTGAGAAGACAACGCGCTCACCTTCGCCGGCCATGTTGGGGCGGCTGCGTGGGCTTTGGCGCCTCTGCGCGGGGCGAGCAGCTGGGATGTTGCTGTTCGCAAAAAGGGCTTCAAGCTTCTGTAGACTCTCTTCTCGTGAGAGTGGCTCACTATCTGATGTACTCATGTGATTATTGAATCTCGTTGTTCAAGTTAAGCGTGCTCTCTCGACACGGTCGAGGATGGCATTAGGGCGCTCCACACAACGATGTCGCCTAGCATCCTACATGTCAATATTCAAGCACCCGCAATCGAAGGTTATCTCAATCTTTCTCTATAGTTTTATAAGCGACGCGATAGATAGGATCTCCGCGGCCTTCGTGGGTATCTTCTCGTTCAGATCGGATATTTGTGGACGAGCTTTCTAGAAAGCCGTCGGTTCCGGTGATGCTTTCGAATCGCGGGTGCGCGCTCAGCATTTCGAGGGCTTCTTCTCCGATGGGCTGAAAGTCGGTCATAATATGCAGCTCACCGCCTACAACGAATTTTTGATCGAGAAGGTCGAGAAATTCATCCCGTATAACCCGCCGCTTTTGATGCCGTTTTTTGAACCACGGGTCGGGAAAATTGATCGAGACGAACGCGACGCTTGCATCATCGACGAGCTCGGCGAGGTGAATATTCGCGTTCGCAACGACAGCATGCAGGTTGGCGAGCTCTTCTTCCCGAGCACGCTTAATCGCGCTCTCGACAAAGTGGTCGCGTATTTCGAGGCCTAGAACGTTCCACTCTGGGTGCGCTTGGGCCAGATCGAGAAGAAATTGTCCTCGGCCGAAGCCGATCTCAAGTGCGAGTGGCGCTTGCCGTCCGTAGAGGAGTTCTTGATTCAGCGGTCCTTCCGGCGCTCTCACGCTGAAGGGGTTACCGTGAATACGGTGGCGCGTCGCTCGCCGCCGTCTGGCACGTGCTGAGAGAGGGGTTTCCGATTGAGTTTCCGGCTCGTGTTCGTTCATGGGGCGGCTCTACGAGAGCTAACTTGGATTGGCAATAGGTTGGCTACCTAGATCTGGGACGGAATAAACGGGAGGACCTCTTGGATATCTGCGGAACCGCTTAGCAACATCATGAGTCGCTCGATGCCCAAGGCATTTCCATACGCACCTTCTAGACCTTCGACACTATTGAGGAATTCTTCATCAAAAGGGGGCGTGGCCTTACCCAGCCCCGCGCGGGTGTTGCGGTCACTTTCAAATCGCATTCTTTGCTCTTGGGGATCGTGAAGCTCGCCGAAACCATTGCAAAGCTCGAGGCCGCCCACAACACACTCGGCGCGTTCAGCTACCCGAGGATCTCGCGCGCTACGACGGGCGAGAGCTGCCAAGGGAGATGGATACTCGGTGAGGAAATAAATCGGATGCTCGGCATTGAGTTTCGGTTCCACTTGTCCGACCCAGAGGCGGTGAAAGAGCTCGTCCCAGCTATCGGTCTCGCTAAAGTGCCAGCCTCTCGCTTTGAACATGGCAGTTAAACTTGCGATGTCCAGGACGGCGAGGATGTCCAGTCCGAGGTACCGACGGAAGGCATCAGCAACAGCAATCCGAGGGAACGGGGCTGCAATCGAAATGATGTCGTCGCCGTATTGAAGCGATGGCTCTCCCCTAAGCTCCTGGGCGCAATGCCGAAGTAGCGCTTCAGTTTCATCGAGCATCTCTTGCCAGGGTAGGGGGCGGTTGTACCATTCAAGGAGTCGAAATTCGGACCGATGCCTCTCGCTTTCGTCATTGTCTCTAAAGACCGGTGCTATCTGAAAAATGGGTCCACTCCCCGCGCTGAGCAGACGCTTCATTGGGAGTTCAGGAGACGTTTGAAGATAGCGTTGCTCGGTCCCGCGTGGAGATAGGATGGATGTAGCAACCGGATCGATATGAACCTCAGGCGGGGGGGCGAGCAGAGCAATGGGCGTATCGACCTCGGTATAACCACGGTCATGGAAGAAATCCCGGATGGCGGCGATGACATTCGCGCGAAACTTGAGCAATTCTGGCAGCTTCATCGTTGAACTCATGAAGGTCTGTTAGCCTCCCGGCCGCGGCTTGGCAAAGGTTAGATGATGTTGTTGGGCTCGCAGGGCTTGGAGAATTGGTATGACCTATGATACCTGCGGGCTCGGAGGGAGATATCATGAACAATCGCATTGGACTCGTCTTGGGGCTGGGCCTGACTTTATGCGCTGGTGGTGCGTCGGCGGCTGGTTACTACAATCTCGACCAGGGAATCGAGAGCTTTGGCTCGGGCGCTTCGATGGTAGCCCGTCCCGGCAACGCCTCGGCGGTGTATTTGAATCCAGCTGACCTTGCAGGACTGGAGGGCTTCGATTTTATGGTAGGGGCAGACTATGCCCTCGATTACCGAAGTCATGCGCGCGCCTCGGCAGCTCTCGACTCAACGAGACCAGACGAAATCACCGATTTTGATACGGTGACCAATGACCTTGGTTTCGGACATGCGCCCTCGCCCAATGTGTTTTTGGGCTATGGTCTCGACAGCGGAATCCTTGGGAAGGTCGGTGTAGGCGCGGGCGTGTGGGGTCCTCCGCGTACTGACCAGATTTTTACGGACGAGGGTTCTCAGCGGTACAGTTCGATTCGTAATCAGAATCTCCAGATTCATTTCGGTGCTGCGCTTGCTTGGGAACTTTATGCGCCATTGAAACTGCGCGTCGGCGCGACCGGCATGCTGGTACAGGTCACGGTCGACCAGCGGCTAGGGCTTAACTCCGCCGGTGTCTTCGCTGCTCCTGAAGACCCCGAATACGATATTTTCGCGGATGTCTCGGCGAAGGATCCTGCGATTTTTAGTGCGATGTATGCACTTAGCCTAGAACCGGTCGAGGGACTCACCATTGCTGCAACCTTTCAAAGCGGGTTCGAGATTTCTGCGGATGGTTCGTTGGAGGTGCAGATCGGCGAAGCACTCGCAGGTGCTGCATCGATTGAGGGAGATACGATTGAGATTAGCGCCCGCATGCCTTCGGTTGCGCGTTTAGGCGTTGATTATGCGCCGAACGGTGAAGCATTTGGGCTCTCCGCTGCGCTTGTCTGGGAAGGGTGGAGTACCAACGACGTACAGACGGTAAATCCCGTGGATATCGACTTAACCAGCGCTGGAGAAACCAATCCCTTGGACCCAATCCTCATCCAAAATAATTATCAGGATACATGGAGCGCTCGTATCGGTGGACGTTACAGTTTAGGGGATTCCTGGGTCCTACGCTCGGGACTCTTTTATGAGACATCTGCGGTGCCTGACAAATATCGGTCACTGGGGACCTTTGATCTCGATAAAGTCGGTGTAACGACCGGCGCGACTTATTTTATTGGAGATTCTGGTCTTCGGGTGAATCTTGCGTTGGGAGTTATCAAAGGCCTTGGCGCAGAAGTCACCAACTCCGCGGTCATGGCCCAGGACCCACTGAACCCCGATGGTGGGACAGTGGTCGGCAATGGGCGATACGACACACTTCAGCTTACGTCGATGTTGGGATTGGGCTGGTCTCTCTAAGTCCTCCTTTCACGTACTTTCTCGAGCTAACTTCCTTTGAATCAGCTTCTAGGCCCTGGTACGCTCGTCTTTGTAGCGGAAAGGGCCAGAAATCATGGGTTTACCATCACATCTTGAAAAAATTCGTGTTCGCGTAGAGTCCTATGCCAGAGAGTTTGGCTTGGATTATTACGATACCATCTTTGAGTGCGTGACCTACGATGAGATGAATATGGTCGCAGCGTATGGCGGGTTCCCGACGCGCTATCCCCATTGGAAATTCGGGATGGAGTACGAGCAGCTCGCAAAAAGCTACAAGTATGGATTCTCAAAAATCTATGAGTTGGTCATTAACAACGACCCATCCTATGCCTACCTGATGTCTTCGAATGCAGATGTCGACCAGAAGCTCGTTATGGCACACGTCTATGGTCACGTAGATTTCTTTAAGAACAACTTCGCTTTTGCGCACACAAATCGAAAAATGATGGATGCGATGGCGAATCACGGTACACGGATTCGGCGCTGTATCGACAAGTACGGAATTGAGAAAGTCGAAGCATTTGTCGATAGGTGCCTAAGTATCGACAATCTCATCGACCGCCACGCGCCCTATATCAAGCGACGCGATCCCAATAAGGAAAAACCTGAGCGCGACGGGCATCTCGACGAAGTTCCTCGATTGACGACTGATCGCGAGTATATGCGTCGGTATATAAACCCAGAAGATTATCTCGAGGAGCAGCGAAAGAAGCTTGAAGAAGAGCGCGAACAAGAGCGGCAATTTCCTGAACATCCAGAACGCGATGTGATGCTATTTTTGATTGAGAATGCGCCCCTGGAAAATTGGGAGCGCGACATCATGTCGATGCTACGCGAAGAGGCGTATTATTTTATGCCGCAAGCGCAGACCAAAATTATGAATGAGGGCTGGGCGAGCTTTTGGCATACCACGATTATGACGCAGCGTGCTCTGGAGCCGAGCGAGCTCATCGACTATGCGGACCGTCACGCGGGCACGATGGGCGTTCAACCAGGGTCGATTAACCCTTACAAATTGGGGCTCGAGCTCTTTCGGAATATCGAGGAGCGCTGGAATAAAGGGCAATTTGGTAAAGATTGGACTGAATGCGACGACTTAAGTGAGCGACAAAACTGGAACAAAGAAACCGGTTTGGGCCGTGAGAAGATCTTTGAGGTACGCAAGCACTACAATGATGTCACGTTTATCGACGAGTTTCTTACGCCGCAGTTCATCGCGGAGCAGCAGATGTTCACTTACGGCTTTAACAAGAAAAACCGTTCGTGGGAGATCATGGAGCGGGAAGCGAAGGTAGTTAAAGAGAAATTATTGGGTCAGCTCACGAACTTTGGGCAACCTTTTATCGCTGTTGTGAATGGAAATTTTGAAAATCGGGGCGAGCTTTTGCTAGAGCACGATCACCAGGGTGTTGACCTTCGCTCAGACTACATGCGCGATACGCTCACCAACCTTGAAGCTATCTGGACCCGTCCAGTGGCAATGAAGACGAAGATCGACGATAAGCCGGTCCTCGTAAAGTTTGATGGGAGTGACTTTCAGGAGACAAAGCTTTCCTGAAACTGACTTAAATATTAGACGCGTTGCACCAATTTGGCGCTTGATCTGGGCATCAAGTGTGGAGGAAGCTACAGCGCGGAGGAAGTTTGGGCGTTCAACGCCAAAACAATGATGGATACACACATGACAGAACGCTTTAAGTGGAGCCCTCGGGTCGCATCGCGCACCCTTGAGGAAACTGCGTTTATCCTAAATCAGTCGCAGATGGTCTCGCTCAATCCAGTCGGGACCTTTGTCTGGGATCAGCTCAAAGGGTCCAGTAAGTCGCTCGAAGAGCTTACCGGTGCCGTTACGACCGAATTTGAGGTCGAGGCTGCCACAGCTACACAAGATATCGAACAATTTCTCAGAGAACTAATACAAGAGTCGCTCGTCGTTGTTGAAAACGACGAAGCTTCGGCGGAGTAAGGCTATGAAGACACTGAACCAAACTATAGGGCTGGCCCTTGCCGCCTCTCTTTGGGTAACTGGCTGCTCGCTTGGCGGTCGAGTCAACGATGAGCTGAAAGACCTACGGTTTGCGAATCCGCAAGATGGCGCGCTGCTAACAGGGACTGAGGATGTAAATCCATTCACCGACGGTATCCAGGTTGATGTACGGGTTGATGTCCGAGGCTACGAAGATGGCACCACGCTTACGCTTACATCTGGCGCGGTTGTAAGCACCAGCCAGGTTTCCGATGGCATCGCCATCTTTTCCGATACGACTCTTCCTGAAGGGCAGTCGACGCTGCGTGTAACATCGAGTGATTACAACGGTGGAGCGTGTAGCGGTGAGAGCTGTCGGGAGATCACAGTCGCAGCACTGACGAGCGGTTGTTATGTGCAAACGCCACAAGATGGCAGCACGATTACTGAAGACTCCAACGTAACCGGCGAGACATTTGACCCATTCAACGTCAATGTAAACATTGCCTGCGTAAATCCGCCGATTGGTGGCACCGTCGCTCTCTCGGTTGACGGGATTGTTGTTGCGACTCAAGAAATCACCCAAGCTGCGATTCAATTTGCAGACGTCGCACTCAATGACGGCCTCAATACCCTTCGTCTCGACACGATTGCCGCCGATGGAGCGACGACGATTACATCGGTAACCTCAACTGTGACGGTAGACCGCTCAGGCGATGCTAATTACTGTGACCTTAGCATCAACGTAGCAAGCACCGATAATATTACCGAAGGCGGAATCTTTACGTCTGCCAGTGATGAGAATGCCGATATTGCTGGTCTTCAGCGTGCCTTTACCGTGACGACAAGCTGCACAGGTGACAACCTCTTTGTCCGGCTCTATGCGGGTGAAGGTGCTGATCCTAATCAATACGGTCCTGCGCTTGTAACAAATAATAACGGAACCGTGGTTGGTGAGAACACCGTCTTTACGAGCGAACTTACACTCGTAGACGGCATCTGGAATGTCTGTGTCGACCTCGGCGACGAGGGCTCCGAGCGCAAGGGAACCGCCTGTTACACCGTTGCGGCTGCGTCGATTGTTGATGCCACTGCACCATTGATTTCGAACGCGAATTTCCGAGACAGCAGCAACTGCGTGAGCGGTGACAATAACGGTGATGATTCAGATGGTCTGCAAACCGGCATTACACTTGAGATCACGCCGGCTGAAGCCAATGCAACCTTTTACCTTCGCGTGCTCGATGGAAGCGGTACCGCACCGGCTTGCGACTCTGCGAGCGATTGTCTTGGTGACCAAGGCTGTGAGACTTGGCCCGGTGAAACCGGGAAGACCTGTACCTATGTCGAAACGGATCCAGCGCCAGGATTGCCAGAACTCGATCTCTCGTTACCAGATGGAACGGTCGAAATCTTCGTATGCGACAGCTTGGGGAACTGCTCGGCGGTCAGTAGCTACGCTTACCGAAGCTACGATGGTATCGCCGCGTCGGGCTCTGTCTCAATCGGTTTAGTAGAAGGTGGGTACCTCAATTCATTGAGCGAGATTGTATGCAGTGGCGACCAAATTGGCTCTAACCCCGCCCAGTGCGCTGACGTTGAAACGCAACTCACAGCAGGTCAAATCGTCAAACTGCAAGAGGTGCCGGTATCGGTTGAAGGTCGACTTCCTGGGACTCTCGTCGAAATTTTCGTGGACGACCAAAAGGCCGACGAACATCTTTTGGTTGATGGAGACTTCACCAACGGTGTTGCCTCGGTTCCATTCTATATCGCGATTGCCGATGGCAACCGCAGAATCGAAGTGAATGTAACAGACCCGAATGTCGCCGATGATACATGTGCGCCGCCACTTCCCGGTCTGGTCAACGTCATTGTTGATACATCCCGGATTGAGTTGAATTCAGACCTCGGATCGGCTTTGAACACGCTGGGTGCCCAATTCACGACATCAACAGTTGCTTGTGTCGGCCCGTTTCAAGACCTCAATCTCGATTTAAGCGATGGGAACATCAACACACAGGTCATAGGCGAAGGGGACCTTCAAGATGGTCTCAATATTTCTCTGGCTCTACAGCTCGCTGCAGCTGATACTGGCGAATTGCTCTACGCCTTTGCTTCAGAACAAATCACATCGTGTACAAGTGATGCCGATTGTAGTGGTTCGAAAAAGTGCGTGGTAAATCAGTGTTGGGCGAGTAAGGCGATTACAGCCGAATCGTTGGTTCAATCCGATCAATTCAGAATCCCTGCGGGTCAATCGGGACGCAGTGAAACTCTGAACTACATTATGCGGGACAGCGCCGGAAATATTTC
>JAYYQC010000141.1:0-5890 GCA_036128675.1 Myxococcota bacterium
GTCAGTGGCGCGATGTCTGCCGCACGGTGGGAAGCTACCGCCTTGTCTGTGCAAACGCACCCGAAGAGGTTCTTGACCAGCCCCAGGTGGGCGAAGACGGTTTTATCCGCTCGCTCGTCTCAGGCCTTCCGCCAGAGAGCCCTCAGACCTGCTCAGTGGTCGCGCTGGATAACTGCATCACAATCGATGGAAGCGCCTGCGAGACCGCGGGTACCGAGGCAACCGGCTGGACCGGACTTACACCACCTGCTGCTGCGGTCGTGAGTGCAGCTCGGCTCGATGAGACGCCCGAAGAGATTACGCTGAGCTTTACCATGCCTGGAGATGATGGCTTCGCCGGTACCGCAACGAGAATCACTGTGGAATCTGGCGCATGGCCTCTTGACGTCGCAGAATGCGAACCATCGCTCCTCGATACGGTCCACACCAGCCATCAGGTGGGTGGCGAGAGTGTTGCACTTGTACCAACCGAGGGTGGTACGGCCGCCACGCTGACATTTACCGGCTTTAACTCGACCACCCGCTACTGCTTCCGCGTAACCGTCGAAGACGAAGCCCATGCGCCGGCCGAGGGCCGTGAGAGTGCATCGCAGTCAGCCATCGTCGGGGTGAACTACATCGATACTGAGATCCCAGAGCTTGTCTCCAGTCTCGACTTCGCGCTTAGCACCGGTGAAGAGGTCCAGACCCTAGACCTGAGCTTCCGGCCGCCACTCGATGGTCCTCTCATGATCCCCATCACCGAGTACGCGCTCGTGGTGGGCTCGCGGACCTTCGGAAGTGTCGCATGCAGTGTAACCGACGACGAAGCGAATCCATTTGATTGCACCGTCACCGCGGAAGACGGCACGCTGCTTACTGCGAACGACTTCAGCGTCGAGCCACTCAGCTTAGAGACCGCGCTGCTCAACGAAACCGTGACAGTGACACTTCATGAGTCCATCCGCGACGAAGCAAATCACTATGTCGCGCTTCTTCCAGTCGATGCCATGGGCAATATGCCTACGCTCACACCGGCAAATTCACCCCATCAGCCAGCCACCGCTTGGAGTCGGCACAACCCGCCAACCGCACCGCTGAGCTGGGCCTTAGAATCCTTCGACGAAGCACTGGCTGTGAGCTTTTACGCACCGGCCAACGACCGCTTTGACTCACCGGCTGAACCGAACCAAGCCGCGCTTCGCTACACCTTCCAGTGTGGCTTTGGTGACTGCGAGACGCTCGAGCCGTGTACCCTCACCTCGAGCAACGACGGCCCGCTGGCACCGGGTAGCCAAGAGACCTTCTACGTCACGACACCAAGCTCAGAGGCACCTGCCTGTGTGGTGGTTGATGTCTACGACTGGAACGAAGAACAAGAGGTTCCTCAAGATTGGGTTCCTACCCGACTACGCGCCGTCACCCATGCACCACCGACCGGCGTCGACCGACTGGACTTTGATGGCGGAGCACGCGTCCTAAGCTGGGATGGCGTCACCGACCAGGCCATCGATGAGCTCGCCGCTGTAGAACATTATGCCGTGATTATCGGCACCCAAGACTTTGACCACGCGGCCTGTAAGCTGGCCGAGCTTCCTACCTCGCAGTTAGGTGACTGGGCGATGAGCTGTGCCATGACCGGTGCCGATGGCGTCCGAAATAGCGCGGTCGATGCGCTCGATCTCGGCGACGGGTTCCCTTATAGCCTCGACATACCCGACCTGGAGCCCGACGGCGTCACCTACAGCATGACCGTGATCCCAGTCGACGACCACGGCCTCGGCGGTGACATGCCAATCGGTACAAATGAGGTCATCCGGTACACCACACCACAAATCTACCCCAATGCCCCAACCTTGGTACCCGAGCGTCGCTTCTCGGTCGCCGGTTACGATGTCATCTTCACCTTCGAAGCACCGGCGGATGATGGTAACCCAGACGACGAAGACGCTGAGGCGGTCACGCTTTACACCCCACTCTGTACCTTTGTGGGACGTGGTGAGAGCTGTCCAGACCCAGCAGAGCAAGCCTATCCAACCTGTGCATCGCAAGGCGTGGACCTCACCTTTTACGCGAGCGAACCAAAAGCACCTGGCCAAACAGAGACGCTCCATCTCGTTGGACTACCGGCCGGCGGACGCATCTGTACCCAGCTTGGTGTCCTCGACGACTACGCCGCGGCGCGTATTGAATCCGATCTGGAGCGTGAGACCTGGACGCTGTCCAGCGTTGCTGAGGTCTCTCTCTACGACAACCCAAGCAGCATCACAGACCTCACGCTTTCAACCGGCGAGACCGCGGGGGCCCTCGATGTAGCATTCACCGCTCCGGATGACGGTGCCGGAAGCTACGTGACCAGCTACGAATACCTGGTGGGCAGTGAGCTCCCAGAGGTTCTACCGGGCTGCGACGAGCGAATCGCCAATACCTGGCTTACCCCTCAGGCACCGGGTCTCGCTGAGGTGCATCCGCTCCAAAACCTCAGCCCAGAGACCGAGATGCTTGTCGCGGTGCGCTCGCTTCGCGTCGCCAACGGCTTTACCTTCTGCAGCGACTGGGCGGTTGCAATGCCCGAACCGACCGGATGTGCCGCCCCGCTTCAAATCTCAGACTTGGTCTGCGCTTACTCGGTCGACGGTGGTCAAATCGCAATCGACTGTCTTTTCAGCGCTCCGGGTGACTTGCCTCAGCTTGGTGGCACCTATGGGCTCGTCGATCGCTACGAAGCCAAGGTGATTGCTGGTACGCTGAATGCCGGCAATTTTGAGAGCGTCGGCGATGCAGTCACCGGACTTCCAGCACCGCAGATGGCGGGCAGGTCCCAGACCTTTAATCTCGTTGATATCGATGAGTCGACCCATTATGAGATTGCCATCCGAAGTATCGATCCGCATGAATGTATCAGCGGGATCTCAAACGTCGCGATTGTCGAGACACCGGATATCACGCCGCCCGCCCAGATCGCTGCACCAACCGTCTCAAGTCTTACCGTCGAAGGTGGTCCAGTTCCGATTGTTGCAGTCACCCCATCGAGTACACTGAATGACGCTTGGACCGGCAACCATGTCATCGACGATGACCCAAGCACCGCATGGGCCTCACAGCTCAGCTACGAGCGCCGAGAGGAAACACTGGTGCTTAACCTTGGCTCCCCTCAGACCATCGACCGAGTAAGACTCAAGCCGGACAGTCTCTACACCGATTTCTTCCCAAAGACGTTCCGGGTTGAAGGAACAACTGCGATGACCTTTGAAGGGCAAGGTGAGCTTCTGGTCCGCGAAACGTCGCTCCTCATCGATGACGCAAGCGAGCTTGAGTGGGCATTCCCACCGACTGAAGCCAGACTCTTGAAGATTACCACCGCTGAGCCTCAGCAGAGCTTTGGCATCTACTACAGTATTCTCGCCGACGCCCAAGTCTTGAGTGCACGCCCCGCATCCGCAAGCCTTAATATCAACGTTCGCTTACCTGGAGATGATGGCGATGATGGACGTGCGACCTGTCTTGTGACCTTTTATGGGAATGCGCCTTATACCTTCGACGAGCTTCCGCAAAATGCACGAGACTGCGCGACGATTCCCGCGCTCATGCAACTAGAAGGCGACCGTACGATTCGGAGCCAGGTCGCTTCGAACCTTGAGCTGGCCGGCGCATTGAAGACGGTCTCTCTCACCCGTCTCCCCGGCGAAGAGAGCCTCTACATCACACTGATTGCCATCGATGAGGCTGGTAATTTAAGCGAGCCGCGTGTCTTGCCGATCACGACAACTTCACCGATTCAGCCAGCGGCGGTGTCGGACTTGAGTGGAACCCCACTGAGCACCGATGGCATTCAGCTGACCTTTACCGCGCCGGCGGATGACCCGGGCGCAGCGTGGCCACCGGTTCACCAGCGAGCTCTCTCCGACTTCGAGCTGCGCTATAGCTCGGGTTCGCTGACCTCCTTAAATTTTAACGCAATCCCCGACGTTCAATTTGTGAATGCGGCACTGCCCGGTGAGCGCCAAGTCGTCATCGTTGAAGGTCTCGAACCGAGTACTGAATATCGCTTTGCAATGGTCTCGCGGGACCAGAGTGGACAGACATCATCGCTCTCGAATGTCGCCGTGATTCGAACGAACGACGAAGACGATGCGATACCACCAGGTTTCGTCCTAGATCTTCAGGCTCTGACACCAAGCAATATTCCTCAGCCAATCGGTAACCTCATCACGGTGGATGAAGAGGATCTAAGCCTCGTCGACGGTGACCTCGCGACAGTCTGGCAGCCAGCACTCGACGGCGATGCCCTCACCACAACCATCGTCTTGCCCGAGCCCAAGGTCGTTGGCTCAGTTGAGCTTTCAACCCTCGCTGGATTTGAAGACTGGCAGCCAGGATTCGTATCCGCGACCTGCACACTTACTGGCCCCGTCGCGCGTGATCTGGGCTCCGCGGCTATCGATCAGACACTCAGCAACCAACGCGTCGAGTTTCCGAACCATCAATCCTGCCTTCGCGTCACGCTGACCTTCGGTGACTTTGGTCAATTCAACGGTACACCGATTGCGGCGATAAGCGACCTTGACTTCTTCACAGGTACACCTTCCGAACCAAGTGTCATTCTGAGATGGACCGCATCAGGGGACGATGGTTACAACGGGGTCGCTGATCAACTCGAAGTACGCGGCGGTCAATGCGAAGACAACGGTACAACAATCAAAGATCCACGTCTCCTTGCATCGTTTGACAACCCGCTCTCTCCGGGCTTACTCGAACGACGCCACTTGATGATACCGCCCGACTTTCAAACAATAAGCCCGCTCTGTATCTCCGTTGAGACCATCGATGAAACTGGACAAGGAAGTGATTCAAATGTCGCGCCCGTTACGCCATAGAGCTGCCATCAAGCGCTTATCGCTCGGCCTAGCACTCGTGGGTGGCCTCCTACTCGGTGGCTGCACCGACGACGGTGAGCCACAGCGTACCACGTACCTGGCCGACGAGAGCGGCCGTCTCTACGCCTCAGATCACGTCGTGGTGCGCGCTGCACCTGGAGAAGCATTTGATACACTGGTCACCCGGATCGAAGCACGCGGCTGGTCCATCCTGGACAGCCAACGTGACCAACAAATCCAAGATACTCTGGGCTATGTTCGCATCACCTTCCCGGTGGGTACCTTACCTGAGGACGCACTCGACTACCTGAGTTCCAATAGCCTCATCGAAGCCGGTACCCTGAATTACCAGCTTCAGGTACAACGAGAGCCCAATGACCCTGCCTGGGATGAGAGCAGCACCGATCTTTGGGGGCACCGCTTCGTCGGCGTCACCGATGCGTGGAATACCACGACAGGTAGCACATCGACTGTCGTCGCAGTCATCGATACCGGCATCGACCTCAGCCATGTAGACCTCGTCGATAACCTCGCCCGACTACCAGATGCCCCCGAGACCGTGGCAGGCTGGGACCTTGTGGACGGCGACACTACGCCCCAAGATGAGAACGGGCATGGAACCCATGTCGCCGGCATCATTGGTGCGGCCGGAGACAATAGCATCGGGAGCGTCGGATTAAACTGGGACGTCACTATTCTACCAATCCGCGTCTTCGATGCCGAAGGGCAAGGTTCTCTCTGGAATGCCGCACTTGGTATCATGTTGGCCGCCGAGGCCGGTGCGAAGGTCATCAACGCAAGCTGGGGTATTGATATTGATCAACCTGGTCCACTCTTGGAGGCGACGCAATATGCAATCGAGCGAGGTGCGCTCATTGTCGCTGCCGCCGGCAATAACGCACGGGATCTAAGCGATGAAAACTTCTTTCCGGCGACCCTGCTGGACCACCAAGAAAACCGCGCAATCCTATCGGTTGGCTCACTTACCCGTGACGGTAGTCCTTCGCCTACGTCTAATTTCGGCTCAAGTATAG
>JAYYQC010000142.1:0-7655 GCA_036128675.1 Myxococcota bacterium
GCCGCGCTGCTTGTTGAAGAACGGGTACTGTTGATCAGTGGGCGCTCGAGCGCCGAGAGCTCCTCTCGGGTTGTGCTGGGGATGCTGGCTCTGCTGAAAGAGTCACTCATATTTGTTGTGGTACTCCTTATTACCGACTCAGGAGTTGCATTTGAAATAGCTGAAGCGCTGTCTCGAAGAGCATGATGGTTCGAGTTAAATCCGGAAGGAGTTCTTAGTGCATTGTTTAAACTCATTTTTTAGTCTCCAATTTGCGTGAAAATGTTCGCGTTTAGTCGGTGGCCCGGTGTGCTGATACGTCTCCCGACTGATTTTGCTCGATGGGATTGTCGGACAATATTATGGCGGGTTGCGTTAAATTTGGGCACTTTTTCGTCGGAGAGATCTGTATTTCGGGGGTGTCGCTTACCTAAATGGGCTATCGTGCCGGATAAGTCTTTGGGGAGAGTTTCTGCCGTGGCGAGTCGTTACATAGTTCTAGGAGTGCTCGTCGCCGTCTGTCTTTATGTCGGCATTGGAGTGTTTTGCGGCCTGACACGAACCTTGGGAATTCACTCGGTCTCCGACTGACCAGACGTCAGTCTCTCGAACCGAAGCGAAGTTGAGCAACTCTATGAGTCGGGTTTAGAGGCACTCGCAGTAGGCAGGGCCGGTGAGTATTATTTGGAAAGCTCAATGGACGCAGGTTTGCCGCTGGTACATCGCGCCGCATTACATGGGCATCACGAAGCTATGCGTACCTACCGAGGTTTCATGGAGAGGCTGGGCGTGGTCGAAATGTTGCCGGTCGATGGGCTATCGAGTGGCGATGCAGCGGTGGAGTCGCTCATGTGGGAACTGGTGATGATTCACTTGGGGGTCGAGCAAATACCGGAACATGATAGGTTTCGGTATGCGGTGCTCTTGGATCCCGAACGTGGGTTTCCGGCTGATTATTTCGAAGACAAGACAGGTATCGGTTGGCGATTTCAGATGATGAGTCCTTGGGGCATTCGATGGGCTCGGGATCAGGCCTGGGCCTGGCGCAGTTGTTTTGATTCTGCAGTGTCTGAGCCCTATTTATATTAACTCAATATTCGCTTCAAACAACCAAGCGTCTTGAAATGTGGTTCATGTAAAGCTTTCGTCGTGATTAAGGGGCAGTGGATGCGCTTTGTGTTTCGTCGAGTTTCTCTTTTGGGACTATTAATCCATGTAACGGCATGTGGTTTAGCCGAATCAACGCAACTTGAGACAACCTCGCCCAATGAGAATGAGCCTCAATCTGACGTTTCGCCTTCTGAAGTATGGGTGTCGGCAGAGCAGACGCCACTCTCTTTGCGAGAGGTCGTCCCTGGCATTGTTCTTACAGCGGTGGGTGTGAAAGCGTTACGATGCTGCGATTCTGATTGAGCTCGAGCCAGGCGTCGAGCCCAGTGATATCATCCTCCTTGAGGCCTATTAGGACCTCATGATGAAAACGCGCAACGATGCCATGGTGCTCTTTTAGATATCAGCGATTAAGTCCCCAGACCGGGACAGCATTTTTTATGCCTTTAAGAGTTTCTTCGCCCAGTTTTGTCAGACTCTTCTCACACTGACACGCAACATTTTCAGAGAAGACTGCGGCGGTATCGAATTTTTTGCATAGACCCTCGAGTCTACTTGCTAAGTTGACCGAGGGGCCCATGACCGTGAAGTCTAACCGCTCTTCGGTTCCGATATTACCGTAGAGAACGTCCCCGATATGCCCTCCGAAGCCAACCGCGAGCGGAAGGTTGAGTTGCTTTCCAAGAGCGGCCACCCCCTCAACCGCGGTTTGAACTGTCCTAAGCATGGAGTTGACCATTTTGTTGCGGCTGCCCCCTTCGTCGTCTGCGAAGACAATAAGAACCGCATCGCCAATGAATTTGAGAATCTCTCCGTCGTTCTCTTTGACCGCATTACCAACGACATCGAAGATTTGATTCACAACCGACACAACGCCCGAAGCACCAAGCTCCTGACTCAATGTTGTAAAGCCCCGGATATCGCAAAATAGAATCCCCGCATTCATCAATTGCGTATTGCCTCGGATAAAGTCCCCAGCAAGCACTTTGGGGCCGGTGATTCGACCGAGATAACTTTGGGCCAGGCTGCGGGCCGCCGCACCCTGATAAAGAGAGTCCAGAGTCGATGCCATGAGCGGTCGAACGGTATTTAGATAGGGGATGATAGTATCCGGTAGAGGGGTTTTTGAAGCGATGCTGAGCGGTTGAACGCGGCCGCTCGGTAGCGGCAACGCAAGAGCCAAGTAATCCACATAGCCATCGTGAGCTAGACGGTTCAGGACCTTGGAGGGGTGAGATATATTTTCGAGTTTGAATGGCGCATACTGCTGCTCTCCGAAGACAAGAGAATGATAAGGCGTTTCCCGAAGTTGTTCATCTTGTTGGTCGAGCGGTACGTCATTCTCACGATGTTCATGATAGTCGACCTCGACGGTGGGTCCCTTCAACCAGGTTAAATTCGCGACCGCGTAGAGCGGATGCCTAAATCCGAAGTACTTAGCGGCCGGTAGGTTCACACGGTCGACTTGGATGCCTTCTTCGAGAAGTGTCTCTCCGATCGCGTAGACGTAGGGACCGAGACAGCCAAGGGCGCGCGATTTGCTCAGGCTGTGCCGAAGGTTTTCACCGAGGCGTGCAACGGATTCGGCGAAAGAATTTTCAAAGGCGGGCTGGCTCTCCGGCATGGCTACGTCCGTGCTTGGTGGTTCTTTGCAATCCAAACACAGGGAGGCACTTGGATTCAATTGAGCCCGGACGAGAAAGGGTAGGCAGGACTCAATCGGCTAGGTATCGCAGCAATCTTCTTCGCGGCTTCGCATCGCTGCGGCATTCTGGAAATGCGAGAATACAAGGAGAGCGCCTGAACCGAGACCAAGAGCGAGACCAAAGCCCAAGCCGTGATGGTCGTCGTGGCCTTCTTCATCGGTGTGTCCTTCCTCACCGGCATGCTTTTCCTCTTCGCCATGATTGTCTTTCTCCGCGTGCTCGACGCTTTCGCCGTGGCCCTCATGGCCTTCCATTTCTTCAAGAAATCGTGAACCCAGGAGCCCGATGATACCTACGGCGAAGAGTAATGCGATGCGTGGGCTTTGGTGCCTTTTGAAGCCGAGTAGCATTGCGCCGAGCGCAAAAGTAATAGCGACGATGGTAAAGCCCCACTCAGCCTCATGTCCGACGAGAATCTCCAAGCCGATAAGTGCAAAAATGCCTGGCAAAAACGCGCACAAGGCGCAATGGATTGCACAGATACCGCTGGCGAACTTTCCGAGGACATCGACCTTATTGGTTGAATTTGTAGACTTTTCAGGAGCATCCATTGAAAGTATCCTTTGACTAATCGTGGTGGAGCCGAATTGACTTGCATATGTCGTATTTGCAAGCTACTTGCAAGACACACCTGCGCTATCTCGTTGTTGAGTTTTGGGGGATACAATAATGAGCACGAAATTGCCAACAGACGAAGTGAAGGGCCTCTTACGCGATAGAGGCCTCAGAGTGACTCAGTCACGCGTCGCCGTGCTCAGAGTGTTGTCAGCATCAGACCACGCCGTCTCCCATACCGAATTGGTCGAGCTTCAGGGCGAGGACGGGTGCGACGCGAGTACGACCTTTCGAACTTTAAAGACTCTTGTCGAAGCTAAGCTTGCCGCAGTTGTAAGTAAGGTCGACGGAATAGACCGATATGTTTTTACGAAGACTGTCGAAGACCGACATGAGCACGCCCACTTTGTGTGTGATACCTGCGACGAGGTTCTCTGTCTGCCTGAATCTGTTGTTCCGGCGGTTCAACCGACGGACCGATGGGCCCAATCTGTGAAAGCAGCTCAGGTTCAGTTACGAGGTGAGTGTCCCGACTGTATCGAGACCTCATAACCTCACCCCAACTTGCCCCTTGTCTGCAGTGTTCTTCACGGCTACTTTTCTAGCGGATGGGGCCTCCTTCGAAAAATCTGAAAAATATCATTGTGCTGCTGACTGACCAGCAGCGTGATGCTGGCCCGTATGAATCGACTGGGATGGGGGCTTTTCGACGCGATGAGCTTCATGGGTTTAATGCGTTGTGCGCGCGTGGCACAAGGTTTACCCAACATCGAATCAACGCATCAGCTTGTGCGCCGAGTCGTGCCTCGATGTTGACGGGCTATTCTCCCTGGGTGCATGGCGTGACTCAGACCGATGGTTTTGCCAAGCGCTACGATGATCCCGCGCAAATTTGGTTGCCGCCTAATAAGGTGCCTACCTTGGGACACCGCTTTCAAGCTGCGGGCTGGCAATCGGTTTATATCGGTAAATGGCATCTCTCTCACGCTGATATCGAAGCAATCCATGGGGGGACTTCGGTTGAGGTACATCAATGCTATGTAGACGCTCAGCCGCTCTCGCCTTATGGCTTTGAAGGATGGATCGGACCTGAGCCCCACGGTGCCGACATTAAAAATGCTGGTGTCAATCGCGACGATGGCTATGTGTCTCAAGCAGAAGACTTCCTGCGCCGTCGTGCCGCATCGGATGACGCGCGCCCGTTTCTTATGGTCGTAAGCCTCGTGAATCCTCACGACATCGTTTTTTGGCCGGCTTGGTCGATGTGGAAACGCTCATTACTCGATTTAGAAGGGATAGGAGACATTGGTGCTGCATCGAGTGAAGCTTCGATGTTGGTGGATGAGCCAGAGGCTCTCAAGAGCTATCGGGATGCTTATTTTGCGGCTTACGGTCCGCGCGGCATTGTCGAGTGGATCTATACGCGTGCCCCCGAAACCTACCGACGTTTTTATGCCTCCTTGATGCGTCGAGCCGACCGGCAAATTGCGCAGGTGCTCGCAGCCTTAGCGGAAACGGGCCTTGAGGATTCGACCCACGTCGTCTGTACCTCGGATCACGGTGAGCTTCTCGGGTCCCACGGTGGCTTACACCAAAAATGGTACAACGCGTTTGAGGAAACTCTTAGGGTACCGATGGTGATTGCAGAGGCCGAAGCCCCTTCAAATCGACGTGGCGTCGTCTCCGAGCGGCTATCAAGCCATGAAGACTTAGTGCCGACGCTCTTAAGTCTAGCGGAAATTGATGATTCGCTCGATGAGAATGCCCGCGCCGGTTTTGAGCGTGTGCCGAAATTACCTGGTCGCGATCTGCGCTTTGGCGATGTTCAAAATGGCACCTACTATATCACACAGGATGATATTCTTGCGGGGCAGACGCCTGAAGCCGCGGTCGGCCGACGTTTCAAGTGGCTCGGGGCAATGTGGAAGATGCGTTATCCCGATTTGGGGGTTGCGAGAAATTCACTAGAAGCGTGGACCGGTACGATAGCCAAGCATGATCCGACCGGCTCGCTCTGGAAGGTGATTCGCTACTTTGACCCTGCGGTCCGCGACGTTCAACCGGACGATGAATGGCTGCTCTTTAACTTGAGTAAAGACCCAACTGAAGAGCATAACCTTGCCGGCAATGCGGACAGTCAGACGGTACTTTCCTGTTTGAAAGGCTTGCTGGAAGCAGATCGCCGCTAGAGTCCAAGCATCATTCGGTCCATGGCCCACCGGAGGGTCCATGCAGCTTCAAAACTCGTCTGCTTTTGCGACTTTTCCAGTGCTTGATCTACCATTTGAGCGGCCCAGGTTCCTTTGCCGAACGCCCCTTCCAGCATGAGCATCTCCAGCGTATCGCGGTAGATGTCGGCGCAGCCTTGTGCATCGCCCTTGTTGAAGACAGGTACCCCGCGCTCAATCGCAGCCACGATACTCGGTTTGACCTCCTTGGCGATGCGGGTCTTGGGACCATGGCGCATCGGTCGCATCGACTTAATAACTACTTGGAAGCTTCCTTCCTGCTTGTCAGCGATCATCATGCCCATGCCGCCGGCGCTTCCTAAGCCCTCCTTGAGGGTGGGCCCACGTACCGGCTGACCGAAGCTACGAAGCTGGAATGCCTCGAAGGGGATAAAGACACGGGTTTCGCCTTGGGCGTTGGTCGGCACCGCCGCGTAATAGCCCCCTGCGCGGACCCTAACGTCTCGGCGTTGCATGGTGACTTCGACTTCACGGCCTGCAGCCTCAAGGATGACTTCGATGCCGTCGTAACCGGACCAATCAGCCCAGCCGGCGTCACTGCGGATCGAGACAAAGCCGCCGTTGTTCTCAAGGCTTAAACTGCCACGCCACAGGAGTGTGTCGTCCTGCTGCCAATCCAGACTGGAGCTAGAACGGCCCCCCATCACGGTGTCGTTCACTCGGGACCAGTCGAAGTCACGTAATTTCATGCCAGATTCAGCCAATGCGGGCTCCTGATTTAGGAGATAAAAAAGGCAGCCTCCACTCAGTGCGGCCAAGAGGAGCCAGCGAATAAAACGTTGTCGTCTTTGTTGTGCGCGTTGCCATCCCATGGCGTTAAGTTAATCAATGACGCGGGCCTGCCAAGAGGTGGTACTGACGGCAAGCTCAAACGCGCTTGGTCGATGTCCGGGATGCGGCTAGATTTCGTTTTACTTGTTGTCCTACTTGGACCGACTTCATCCAAAGAGTAGGGTGCACAGAGCGCCCTCAAGGAGAATGACGATGGCATTGCCCGAGCCTGAAATTCCAAAGCCCAAGACAGCGCTCGACACTGTCAAAGATCTCAATCAACTCTTCTTTTTTGTCGCGTTTCTTCTCGTTGGCGGAGCCATGGGGCTTCAGGTCCTCCAGGGGCTCCTTCATAGTCCACCAAGAACTGCCGGGGTTGCGGTACTTCCCGGAGAGTCGGCTGAAGGCGCCAGTCGTCCGAAGGTGACGTACACCGAACAATTTATAGCCAAGCTGCGCGATACCTATGTCTTTAGTCTCTCAAGCAATGTGGTCGACCCGTTTCACCGACACTCGAAATCACTGGAGCGAGGAATGATGCGCGAAGATGAACCCCGAGGCCGCTACCATGCCGCCGGTGACGCGGTAAATCTCATCTTTGTGGGGCCAGTCGGCGAGGGGAAGGTGCTCTTTGAGCAAGACGTTAGGATCAATCGGTACGACTTAAGTCGTGCTGAGAAAAAGACGTCTTATGGCGGTCACCCATTTCTGCTCGCGCGTAATCTCTATCTGGTGACGACATCGGATACGAACAAGGATGGGTTTCTCAATTATGAGGATGCACAAACGCTCTACGTCTCGGAGTACAACGGCGCGGACCTCAAGGTCGTCTTGGAAGACGTTGAGTCCTATCAAGAAGTAAGCGAGAACCTTCTTTTGATCTCCGAGGGTTCAGGCCCCGAGACGAGATTCTTTGAATACGAAGTTATCTCTGGGACTCTCCGTGACGTTAAGTTGCCGAAACTTTAGTGAGGATCGGGCGACACCGCAGTCGCTGTATCGTCGCGATACTGAGCGTAGCACTCTTCAGCAAGCTTGCTCGCTCGAAGAGTCTCGGGGAAGGAAAGAGCTAGGATGAAAGTAGGCCCCTGACATTGTCTCCCAAAGTAGGATAACGCTTACATCTATCCACCGATCGACGATCGAGACGGCATCCATTTTGCGCATGACTTACCGGTTAAGCCGGGTTGTAGTGACCTTCGGGATCCAGATACGCTCCAAGTTGGGGGACCGAATGTCGAAGAGATGTCATAGCTTTGTCTTGTTGTTCACTCTCCTGGGATGG
>JAYYQC010000143.1:0-5307 GCA_036128675.1 Myxococcota bacterium
GCGCCGCGTTTATCGCGCAATACGCCGTTGTACTCTTTTTACAGGAGGCGCCCGACGCAGTTCAGTGGCTCGAGATAGCGGTAAAAGAGGCTGAGCAACCCGTGATGGCGCTCATCAACCTTGGAACGGCGCGGGAGAGAGAAGGTCGGCTTGACGAAGCGCGCAAGCTCTTTGTTGAGGCTCTGACCCATGAACCGATGTCTAGTGAGGCGTTACTCGGTCTTGGTCGGGTAGAATTTTTAGATTCTCGCCACGAAGAAGCACTTTCGGCTTTTCGCCGCGCTCACACTTTCGACCGGACAAACCCAAAACCGCTCTGGCATTTAGTTTCGGTGTTCGAAGTAATGCGAGAGGCTGAGGATGCTGCCGATATTTATCGACAGCTTTTTTCGGTGGACGAGAACGTCGTGAAGGTTGCGACATCGCTGATTCGTTCGACGTCACTTCTTGAAGCCGGGCCCCTCGAGCAAGCGCTTTTGGATTATCTCGATGCGCATCCCAAGGATATCGAGGTCAGAGTCTTGCTTGGAAAATATCTACTTACGGCTTCCCGAGCGACTGAAGCCGTCAAAGTCCTCTCAAGCCCTGACTTTGACCCAAGTGACCATGGCGAACAGACATTGACTCTGGCGGTTGCTTACCATGACCTTGGATTTTCCGAAAAGGCGAATTTATTGCTCATGACGTACTTGAGGACCAAGGAACCCACAGATTTCAATTGGTCGCCTTTACTGCTCTTACAGCACTATTTGCCCGGACGTTCTCAGGAAGACATCAGTCGGTTGCATCATATCTGGGGTGAGCATCAGCCCCGTGAACGCAAACCGAAAGTATTCAAAACAGATGAGCGTAGAGTAACATTTGTCGGGGGCGATTTTCGAAATCATCCAGTCGGGTTCTTCTGCGTACCACTTTTTGAGGGATTGAAGGAGCGGGGCTATAAACTCGACATCTTTGATACGCGTCCCAATCCGGATGCGACCGCCGACAGATTGAGGGCTGCCGCGGATGGTCTGTTCGAGCTACGTGGATTGAGTGATGAGGAGGTGATGCGTATCGCGCAAGAGCGTAAAGGCCACTTTGCGATAGACCTGGCGGGACATACGCGAGGGGCTCGACTGTCTCTTTTTGCTCAGCGCTTGGCACCGGTTCAGTTCACCGCCTACGGATACGTCAATACGACAGGCTTGGAGACGATGGACGGCCTCTTGAGTGACCCTTATCAGGTTTTAGAGTCTGAAGAGGCGAGCTACAGTGAAGAAATTCTTCGTTTACCGGATACTTATATCGTCTATGAGGCTCCCCCGTGGATGCCAGCGCTTCAGGAACGAAATGAGGGACAACCGCTCACATTCGGCAGTCTCAATCGAGCGGCAAAGTTGGGGCCACAAACAATTGTACGCTTTTCGAGACTGCTTCTTACCCATCCGGGAAGTCGCTTTATTCTCGCTTCGCCCGGTCTGAATAACCCTCTAATCCGACAAGACATATGTGGACGATTTGCAGCGCACGGCGTTGGTTCTGATCGGCTTGTCTTTCGGGGAGGCTGTGCTCACGCCGAGTTCCTCAAGAATTATAACGATATCGATATAGCAGTGGATACCGCTCCTTACTCGGGAGGCATAACGACATGCGAAGCCCTGATGATGGGAACACCGGTTATCACGGTTCCTAGCTCTACGATGGCGTCACGGCATAGCCTCGGACACCTTACCAATGCGGGTTTCGAAACGTGTGTTTTTGAGACTGAAGATGCCTTGGTTGAGGGAAGCGTCGAGGTTGCTGAGCGAATTCGCTCCGGGAAGTTACTCAAAGCCGATGTACGAGCGCTCACATCGGCATCAAAACTATGTGATCGCCGACAGTATTTGGATGCATTCTGCGGACTTTTAGAGCGATTCACTCAATGAATAATCCCGTTTTGGAGCGAAACTTACTGGCCCTTCAACGCACACAACCTGAGCTGGCGCGGGTGCTCATTCGCTATGGCGGTGACTGTAAGGACAGTGACGAATTTGAGATTTTTAACCGCCTCGATCCAGGTGCGAAGCATCGCGTTCATCTGGCTGGATTTATTGAGCCGACTCTTGTGTATGAGTGGTGCAAGTCGGGAAAAGAGATCACGGTCTATTGTGAGACCCTGGCAGAGATATTGGCGGAGCTAAGGCACTGCGACTTTCGTCAATTTCTATTCACCAGCGCACTTCGGTTTGAGCTTGGTGTCTGGCGTTACGCTTTTGCGGATAAGGGTTCCGACGAGTTGCTTTCCACGCCTAGCTACAAACGTCTGGCCGGGTGGGTGAAAAGGGTTCGAGACTCCGCAGCAGAGCCGAATGTGATCGTTGCAAATGGCACTCTCTTCGTGGACGACACTGGGGATGCTCTCGTTGAGTTGGGTTATTGTCCGCTGTTGATTGATGTCGAAAACCTACCGATCGAGCTCTGGCCTGCTCCGGATTCATTGAATATCGAGTTCATCGTGTCGATAAACGATCGCGATGGCTTAGAGGCATTTGCGCAGTCTTTGGGTGCTCGGTGTTTGGTGTGGCAGATTGATCCCGACCTCAATGAGGACCGCTCAGAGTTTCCTCCGGGTTTCTTTCTGGGCTGGTACAAGCCACTTAAAACTGTCGAGGAGCATCGTCGATACCTTCCTCTAGGGTCGAACTCCAAGCGTCGATTTCCCAGCAACTTCGTTCCCCAAGGCGTCAGCTTTGTGGGTACGTCGATGGCTGATACCGGGCGTCGGTATCGGGCAGCGTTCTGTGATTATTTGATCGCCAGAGGTGTGGATGCTGAGGATGCAGATAAACGCGTTGAAACCTTTTCAAGGGAGATCTGCGAAGGTCACGTCGGCTTTAGTCGTCACCGAGTCTGCGAGCAATTCCCCGAAATTGGCAGTGGCATTGAGACAAACCTAAGCACGCGAACACATGGTGTTGATACCACGATGTGGCTCGGTGAGTATCTTGCCTCTCGATGGCGGTTTCATGTTTTGGAGAGCTTAGATTCAGCGATTGACGTCTGGGGCGATACCGGGTGGGATGAGCTTAACGGTGCTCATATTACTTTTCGTGGACGCTGCGGTCATCATGCCGAACTCAATCGGGTTTATGGTACTTCACTGGTCAATCTCGATATTGGCAGGGTGTATCAAGAAGAGATCGTAACGATGCGTGTATTCGACGTTCTGGCTTCACAACGATTGATCTTGACCCCTCATACACCAGCGTTGGTTGAGCTTTTTGAACCTGATCATGAAATTGTAACCTATCGAAGCCTTGAAGAATTAAATGTGAAAATTCGTTATTTTTTAGAGCATCCATCTGAGGCTCTTGCGATTGCAAAGCGCGGCTATCAGCGTGTCGTAAGGGAGCATCAAATCGTGCATCGATTAGAGACTTTAATCCGATGGAGCAGGTGATCAACTTCGGATAGCTGACCAGATCGAAGCCATGATATCCGCTAGTTCACTGCGCTTTCGCCATCGATGCAAGACCATCGTTGGATACCATGGGGAGGTTTGATTTTCCCACTCCCATCGCCAGTCGGCGAGCGGGCCGAGAATTAAATGGGTCTTCACACCGAGTCCCCCCGCAAGGTGGGCAACCGACGTGTCGGTGGTAACGAATGCTTTTGAAACGTTTAGCAGCGACGCTGTTTCAAGAAAGCCGTCACCTTCTGTATCGATTGTGTGACCAAGTGCTTGGATCCCTGTCGGTAGTGATGCGCGCGCTTCGGCATCGAGACCATGTTGAATCGAGATCAGTGGCTTCTCGCTGTCGAAAGCGGCAAGCTCTGTAAAATCCTCAGCGGTCAAGGACCTCCAAAAGTCATGAATGTAGGTCTTTGATCCGGCCCAATTTATGAGAACCGAGCCCCTGAATTTCTGAAGGTGCTTCGGGAGATGACCTGCTTTGAGGTAAGGGCCTTCAACTTCATCAATACCAAGGTATGGAGCGCTCATCAGCCCAGTCCAGCCATCCCACTCGGTCTCGTCCACTTGCGAATGCTCGATGCAGGTGAGGCTTGGAAAGGACTCTGATAAGAGTTTTTTCAGTCTCTTGGGAACGACCCACGCAAAGCTCGCACTCATCTTCTCGAGCGCAGGTGCATAGCGAGCGAATTGAAGCGAATCGCCGAAACCTTGCTCTGAGATCAAAAGAAGGCGCTTGTTTCGAAGGTCTCTGGCTTCAAGGAGTCTCGTCAGTTTGGTCGGGGTGTATTCAAGGTAGGGAGGGGGAGAGCGCTCGAAGCGGTGCTCAAATGATTCTAGTCCAGCTTTTCCGATGGCCAACTCGGTAAGCGTTTGGTTCCACCGAATTTCGGGGTCCTCTTGGATGCTAAGGGCCCCTCGATAGACGGTGAGCGCCTCCTGATATTGGCCGGCATCGCGTAACGCATTTGCGTAAGCATGTTCCAACTCAAGGGATTGTATTCCTCCCTGGCGCTCCTGTTGAAAGAGTCTGATGGCTTCTTCGAAATCGCAGTCTCGACGAGCGGTCTCGGCTTGAAGGGCGACTGATTGGTAGCCGTCTACGCCACGTCTGCGGAGATTTGCAGTGACGACGGCCAGGGTTTCCCAGGCTTCGGCTTTTCTAGCACAGATACCATAGTTTACCCACCAGTCGTTGGGGCAATCGGTCGCGGTTGCATCGGCAAAGAGAGCGAGCGCATGGGGTATCTCGCCAAGCTGGAAGTTCGTAAGGGAACGAAGGTAAGCAGCAAATTGCGCTTCATGAGGCTCGACTTGCAGCGCCTCGAAAAGATGATGAGCTTGCTCGTATTGGCCTGCTTCGACTGCCTTAATTATTTGCTGCAACTCTTTATTAGCCATCTCTCTTCAGCTTTTATCCGATCAACGCTCTCTGTGCCCAATTTATGACACTTTATACCTTGAATTTGGTGGGCAATCCGGGGAGTTGGGGTTGAAATATCCTGGGTTCGGAAGCATGTTCCCAGAGTAAAGTGATCTGTGGATGGCACGTCCAAATCGATGGCCGAACCCACCACGTGTTTTTATAAAGAGGAGACCCTCATGAATGAGGCAGCAGCGCAAGTTACGACATCCAACGAATTTTTGACGACCGGTGAAACGCTTTTCGCGGACTACCCGTTTAAGGTAGCGGACCTCTCGCCAGAGACGGTCGCGTTTGGTCGCAAAGAAATCGAACTCGCCGAGCATGAAATGCCGGGGCTGATGGCATTGCGTGAAGAGTATGCAGGCAAGGAACCACTTAAGGGCGCGCGTATTATGGGCTCGCTCCACATGACGATCCAAACGGCTGTCCTCATCGAAACCTTGGT
>JAYYQC010000144.1:0-2294 GCA_036128675.1 Myxococcota bacterium
CCACGCCGAGAAGCGCCGAGTCTGTGGCACCAGGATACCGAGTCCACCCAGGATCTCGAAGACCCCCGAGAGCCAGACCAGCTCCAGATGGTAAGGCAGGAACTCCGGCATCATCGGCAAGAAGATATACTCGTGGGTGAAGTGCATTACGCCGACCGTGATAAACGAGAGAGCGGTAAACCACAGCACGATGGGTCGCAGCTTGATGAGCAATGCCTCTGACATGGAAGCCTCCTAAGTTACCAAGGTGCCCACCCAGACGCGATGCGTCAAGGCTCGGCACGCGGCCTCCATAATGGGTCAATGGTAAGGGTCGGATCTAAACCAGTCGCTCAGCCTATTAAGGCGTTCCGGAGACCCCGTCCCTCTAATGCCCTACTTCCTCCCAAAAAGCTTGGACCAGAAGCTCTTCTTGGGCTCCAAAAGAGCTCTTAAATCGTCCATGCTTTCGGGCCAGTGTCCCTGAAGCGCGCTCTCTAGGAGCTGCTCCGGACAGCCTGGGTTTAGGAACGCGGTCGCTCTCACGGTATCGGAATGGTCCACGATGATCCGAACCATCAGGGTCTCAAACGGCGTATTTGGGTGCCGCATAACCTCATACCGTATCCCAACAGGAGTATCCTCTGACCGCTGCTTCAGAAATTTAGCACTTGCATTCGGGTTCTGCACCATGGCCCGAGCAAGCCACTCGACCTGCCAAGGCCACTTGTGGAAGCTTAGAAAGGTGTCGGTTGGCATATTCGGATTTCGAGCGACCGCCATCTGAACCAGGATATCACTATCGAGCGCAAGCTTTGAGAGAAGCTCAATTGGTGTCGAGGGATTGCGCGCGACGCCCTCACGCACCCAGCTCGCCAGCGGCTCGACGCTGAAGCGCACGTGGTAATCTGAAAGCTCCTCAAGTCGCGCCAAGGGGGTTTGAGGGTCGCGGGCCTCTCGGCCGCGCATCAGCTCCTTACTCAGGAGCCCTTCGGGCGTGGTCGGGTTCTCTGCAACGCATTTCTGAATAGAAGCCGGCCCCTCCCTGTATAATTGTGAGAGAATATCCTGGGGTGTTTCTGGGTTGAGCGCGACCCCTTCCCGGACATCGATATCCGTGTCGTAAGCGAGCTTTGTCAAAACCGCCGCTGGCGTCTTTGCATTGCGGGCCACATGGGCTCGAATGAAATAATCTTCGTCGGTGGAAAGAGACGTCAATTGCCTGGTTGTTGCATGGTGCGATGCCGCAGCGAAGGCGCGAAACCCTACTTCATGCGAATCAATCAGCTTTGGGATGACTCGCTCAGCGTACCGGGCCGGCTCTTTTCTGCCTTGGTGAGCATCTTGCGACGACGTGGCTCTGCTTTGCCAACGGTCTAAACCATCAAAGGACACTTGCGTAAACTGCGCAACATTCGCAGGGCCGCACTGAGGTTTACCTAACCGTAGCGCTTCGAGAAAAAGCGCGGGGGGGCAGCCTGGGTTCAGCAACGCCGCTGCAGCTACACCTTCGTCATAGTCCACGGCAAGGCGCGCAAGAACATGGGTTGGCGTATTGGGATGCCCCCCAACCGCGGACCGGATAAACCTGTCTGTGCTGAGCGCAGTGGAAACTAAAAAAATCCTGGGCGTATTGGGGTTATCAACGACAAAGCGTTGACCCGCCCTCAAGAGAGAAGCTGAGGGGAGGTCGGGATGCACTGCGGCGGCCTCCCGAACGGGATCCTCTGGATCACTGAACAATGCAACCAGAACGTCGACCGGAACATTCGGATTACGCGCGACCGAAACGCGCGTTTCAACTTCTAGATGCTGGTATTTATAGGGCTCTCTGCAACGGGCGAGCTCTCTGAGGGTCTCAGGCGAGGTCGTGGGGCTGGAGGCGGCTTTTACTCTCTGCAGCCCAGGGGTTAGGATGCTAGCTGGTGCATTGGGATTGCGTGCAACATCCAGCTGAGTAAACTCAGAGCCCTCTTCCATGATGACTGCCAGGATCTCTACCGGGGTCGCCGGATTTCGAGCCAACGACTTTAGAAAGCCTTTCCTGTCAAAGTCGTTGCTGACTGTCTTGGAAAATGCCTGGATGATATCGATGGGCAGCTTGGGGTGACGGGCAATAATCACCCTATGCGACATGTTTTGGGATTCGGAAAATTTCCGAAGAACCTCTACTGGCGTTGCCGGATTGTCCGCCAATGCGTGTATATATTCGCCAGAAGCCAAGGAACTTAAGAGTTCAGGACTGGCTTTTGGTGAGCGCGCTGCATAATCCCTAAATGCACTGTTCTCAGACCGAGCCAGCTCTTCTAGATATT
>JAYYQC010000145.1:0-4430 GCA_036128675.1 Myxococcota bacterium
GAAAACATGGCGTTTCGATACGTGAGGAAGGCACGTAGGTCAACGATTTAAGGGCTTCTGACTGCGATGTGCCCGTTGATTTCTGGGGATTCATCACGCATCATAAAAAGTGTTCGGAGGGGGTGTTCCCCCGCGGACGGACTCGGTTGGTTGGTGTGTGTGGACCAATGAGAAGAAAATACGGGAGCTACTTAGAGCTGCGAGGTGAGCAAGCCCGACGCCGATCGGGAAGCCTGAAACGTAGCCAGCGGCGCCCACCTGGTGATCCAGGTTCAACGGCCACCAACCGAGTCATCCCCCTCACGCCAGAGTGATTATGGGCAGCGATTCTCTTCAGGCAGCGAAAGCGAAACTCCGACAGACCCAGCGAGCGACCCGTGCCGCCCGGAGCGCGGGCGAGCAGAATCGTGCGTCTGAAGCGGTCGTCCGTCATCTCGTCGCGCACCTTCAAGGGCAAAATCACCTTAAAGTCGCTGCGTTTATGGCGATTCGAGGTGAGATTGACCTCGCTGCGCTTCGTGGGGCTTTACCCGAGCTCGCCTGGTACATACCTAAAGTTGTCGAGCGTGACGGGCCACTGCTCTTTGGGCGATGGGACCCAGCGTCGCTGGCGACCGGCACATTCGGTATCCTCGAGCCCAGCGGCGCGCTGGTCAGCGTCGACGCGCTCGATGTGGTCTTGGCCCCCGGGCTGGCGTTCACGCGAGAGGGCGACCGCTTGGGGATGGGCGGTGGCTTTTATGACCGAACGCTAAATGGTTATGGCGGCAGGGTGATAGGTGTGGCATACGAAGAAGAGGTTCTCGAGACGATTCCGTCAGGCGCACACGACCGGCGGGTCGACAGCCTCGCGAGCCCCAGCGGATGGCAGGACTGTCATCCCACGATTTAAGATGAACGCGGGGCCATTGAGTTGGGCGCGCATGAGGTTTCGATATGGGTGAAATTCTGGTGGCCGTCGTCTTGGGCGTCGGCTCCGGGCTGCTCATTGCCTGGTGGTTATCAAAGGCAGCAGGGCTGAAGAATCAAGCTGAGCTTGATGCGATGCTGGCCGATGCCGACCGCGAGCGCAAAGAGCTCCTCGACGCAGCGGAGCTCGAAGCGGAGACGCTTCGGGCTGAGGCGGCGAGGCAAAACGAGCAGCTGGTCAAAGAAAAACGTGCCGAGTTCACTCGGCGTGAGCGCGAGCTCGAGGCCGCAAAGCGGTCCCTCGACACCGCACAGTCGAAGCTCGAGTCCGATAAGCAGACGCTAAAGCGTCGACGCGATACCCTCGAGCGCGAGGTGGCAGAGACCTCCGCTGCGCTCAAGGAAGCGACCGTGAAGCTCAATGAAGCGGAGGCTGAGCGCGAGCGTATCAGCGGACTGACCCGTGACGAGGCCTTGGCCGAGCTCCGTGGGCAGCTCGAAGGTCGGGCCCGGGCGCTGGCCTCCAAACAAGTTCAGGAAATCGAGAGCCAGGTTCAAAAAGAGGCCGAAGAGCGAGCTCGCAAGGTGGTCGCCTCTGCGATTCAGCGGCTTGCCGGTGGCTTTGTAGCTGAGAAAGCCATCTCGGTGGTGAAGCTGCCCTCCGATGAATTCAAGGGCAAAATCATTGGACGCGAGGGCCGTAATATCCGCGCCATCGAAAATGCCACCGGTGTCGATATCATCATCGACGACACGCCGGAGGCGGTGGTGCTCAGCTCCTTCAACCCGGTACGCCGCGAGGTTGCGCGGGTCTCACTTGAGCGTCTCATCGAAGATGGTCGTATCCACCCCGCACGCATCGAAGAGGTGGTCCCACAAGTCGAAGAAGAGTTCGCCACCCTGAGCACCGAGCTCGGTGAGAAGGCGATGGGTGAGGCCGGTATTCGAGGTCTCAAAAAAGACCTCCTCGAGATCCTCGGTCGCATGCATTACCGCGATACCGATGGTCAAAACTTACTCAAGCATAGCGTCGAGACCGCGAAGATTGCCGGGTTCATGGCTGCGGAGCTTGGCCTCAACGTTAAGGCCGCGCGTCGGGCGGGCTTTCTTCACGATGTAGGTCGCGCGGTCGACCATAACAGCGATGGCGCGCACTGGTCGGTCTCGGCCGATGTCGCAAAAAAGTACGGACAGAGCGAGGCGGTTGTGAAGGCTATCCGCGAGCACCATCTTACGACGCCGTCGACCCTCTTGGGCGTGGTCTTGCAGGTCGCCGACCGTCTCTCGCGAGAGCGTCCCGGCGCTCGGACTGAGGGCTACAGCGAGGCTATCTCACGGCTCGACGAGATGGAGCGCCTCTGTACCAAATTCGATGGTGTGACGCGGGCTTGGGCGATGATGGCCGGTAATGAGATCCGCGTGGTCGCCGATTACGAGCGCATTGATGAGGGTGGCATGTCACTGCTGGCCGATGATATCGCGACCTCGATCGAAGAAACTATGGACTATCCTGGGGAGGTCGTGGTGACCGTGATCCGTGAAGCGCGGGTCACCGAAATCGCGCGCTAAAATAAAAGGGTGTGCTTCAGGGCTTGGAAGCCCTAAGGTAGTGGTAACGATGATACGGTACGAAGACATTGCAGAGGCACTGACCTCGTATTTGCCCGAGGCGAACCTGGGACTCGTGCAGCGTGCCTATCTCTACTCATCCAAAGTGCATGCCGGACAGACCCGCAAGAGTGGTGAGCCCTACTTGGTCCATCCGCTTGAGGTCGCGTATCTCCTGACTGAGCTTCGACTGGATGAGGAGAGCATCGTCACCGGGCTTCTCCACGATACGGTTGAGGACACTCTGGCTTCGCCCGAAGACATTAAGAACATGTTTGGTGCTGAAGTCGCCTCGATGGTCGATGGTGTGACCAAGCTCTCGTTGATCCGCTTCGATACCGACGAGCATAAGCAAGCTGAGAATTTCCGGAAGATGCTGGTCGCGATGGCCAAAGATATCCGGGTCATCTTGGTCAAGCTGGCTGATCGACTCCACAACATGCGGACCCTGCACCACCTACCCGAAAAGAAGCAGACCCGCGTCGCGCAGGAGACGATGGATATCTACGGGCCACTCGCCAACCGCTTGGGCATTGACTGGGTCAAGAGCGAGCTCGAAGACTTAGCGTTTCAGTACCTGCATCCACTCGAGTACGCGCCGCTCAAGCGTAAGGTCGAAGAGCTGACCGGTAACCGCTCGGCTTACGTCGATAAGGTTGTCGACGTTCTTCAAGACGAGCTTAAGACCCGTGGCATGGTCCCCGAGGTCTCCGGACGACCGAAGCATCTCTATTCCATCTTTAAGAAGATGACCAAGACCGGCATCGAGCTTGAGCAAGTCTACGATGTTATTGCATTCCGAGTCTTGGTGGACTCGGTGGGGCAATGCTACGAAGCACTGGGGCATATCCACGCGATGTGGCCACCGATCCCGGGGCGCTTCAAAGATTATATCGCGATGCCAAAACCCAACCAGTACAAGTCACTGCATACGTCGGTGATCGGTCCAGAGGGCGAGCGGGTCGAGGTTCAGATTCGGACACATGAGATGCACGCTATCTGTGAAGGTGGTGTCGCTGCGCACTGGGATTATAAAGAGGCCGGCAAGCTCACCGAGCGCAATAAGCAGCAATTTGCCTGGCTGCGACAGCTCATGGAGTGGCAGCAGGACGTCAAAGATCCGGACGAGTTCTTGGATATCGTGAAATACGACCTTTTCACCGATGAGGTCTTCGTCTTTACACCGCGGGGGGAGGTCGTCTCCCTACGTCGTGGTGCGACACCGGTTGATTTCGCGTTTTCGATTCACACCGATGTTGGGCTGCGCTGCGGTGGTGCGAAGGTAAACGGTCGAATGGTCCCACTTCGCTACGAGCTCAAGAATGGGGATATGGTTGAGATTATCACCAACACCCATCAGCAGCCCTCGCGTGATTGGCTGAAATTCGTCTCGACTGGCCGCGCCCGCCAAAAAATTCGGACTGCGATCCGCACCGAAGAGCGCGAGCAGAGCCGCACCTATGGTCGCGAGATGCTCGAGCGAGACCTTCGCAAGGCGGGCATATCTCTCAATAAACTGATAAAGTCAGGTGGTCTTGATTCCTATATTGAGACATGCCGTTACGATAATTTCGATGGTCTCTTGGTCGGTATTGGCTATGGCCAGGTCAAGACTGTCGATATTATCCGCGCGCTGGACCCGAAGTCTGAAAAACCCGCTGCACCGGCGGAGGTCGAGCCGATCCGAAAGGTCACCCGCAAATCACAGCGCCGCTCTTCGAGCGGGGTCGTGGTAGATGGTCTCGGCGATATCTTGGTGCGCTTTGGTAAATGCTGCAATCCACTGCCGGGCGACTCCATCGTCGGGTTTGTCAGCCGTGGGCGCGGCATCACGGTGCATACCAATGTCTGTACCCGTGGCATGGATATGGACCCAGAGCGACGGGTAAACCTTCAGTGGGATGATGCCAGCC
>JAYYQC010000146.1:0-6625 GCA_036128675.1 Myxococcota bacterium
TAGTGGAGAGATCGGTCGTTGACCCAAGAGCCTCGCATATTCGGGGCTGCCTGAGAGAGACATCATTGCGAACCAGATCTCGACCGCGTCGTCGAGGAGTCCCTCCGGAAATTCACTGCGGGTGATGCCCGCTCTTTCTAATGCATGTCCAGCGTCATCGAGTCCCGCGAGAAGGCTGGCATCTGCCTGAACTTTTGAATTCGAGCGAACGACATAAAACGCCCGCGGGAGTCTAGTCGCCGTATTGTCGTCGAGCCCTGGTACCAGCGTGCGCATCAGCAAAGTGAGGTCCTCTGCACTACGTGTCATCGGTCCAACGCAGAGGTACTTGGAGAGGTCCCCAACCGGCGCAGGAAAATGACCATCGGTCGAGAGGATGCCGGAGGAGGGTTTGTGCCCGAAAATACCGCAGAAGGCCGCTGGGATTCGGATGGATCCACCGACGTCTGAGCCGATGCCGAAGCTGGCACAGGCAGCCGAGATTAAGGCACCCTCTCCGCCACTCGATCCGCCAGGCGTTCTGTGTCGAGACCAAGGATTACGTGTCGTGCCGTAGAGCGGGTTCACGCTCTCGAGCCAGAGCCCACCCTCCGGGCCATTCGAGGCTATGAATGGTATCGCACCGGCCTCTCGGATTTGCTGGACAACGGCGGCGTCGGACCGCGCTTTCATCTCACGACGCCAGGCCATCCCCGCTGTCCACGACAAACCGCGGGTTGCGATGAACTCTTTGATCGAGGCGCAGAGGCCGTAGAGCGGCAGGGATTGTCGGGCCGCGAGCGGCATCTGATCGAGCTCTCGTGCCCGCTGACGGGCACCCTCGTAATCTTGGTCAACAACCGCGTTTAGATAGGGGTCATTCTGATGGACCCTAGCGATATAACCTTCGAGAATTTCTGAAGGTTTTACGACTCCAGACTGCATGAGTCGAACTTGAGCTGTGGCTGGAGCATCAAGTAATGAGTCGAGCGATGCGCGCATTGTTTCCCCTAAGCCGCTGGGTTGGTCTGGTTAGTTTCGCCTTCATCGACGCCCGCGCCAAGGCAAATTTCTCTACTTCGCGGTAAATATTGGACTAACCAAATGGTTTGACAAGTGTAGTTTCATGTGTCTCCATGTCCTACACTCACTGCACGCAATAGGGGAACCCAATGAAAAGAAACGCGCTGATCGCTGTTCTAGGACTCTGTCTATCTATCACAACTGCATGTGGAAGCAGCGATGCTACCACCGACGGCGATATCGCCGGCGACCTCAATAACGGAAGCACCGGAACCGCCGACGGCGCAACAGGTTCAGATGCAACCGATGGCACTGGCAATGGTGGCGATACCACGACAGCGCCAACCGTTCAGGTTGCATTTTCTTGCCCGGCGGGTGCTGCGGCTATCACCGAAGGCATGAACTCGGCTTGGAATTCACGCGGTCAGTCGCGGGACTTCATTGCAAACCTTCCAGATGTCGATGCATCAACGCCGGTCGCAGTCGTGTTTGCATGGCATGGTGTCGGTGACACTGCTCAAAACTTCCATAGTTTTGCTCAGAGTATCGGCAATCGTAATGACGCGGACTTCCCGTACATCATGATTACACCTCAAGGGCTAAAGCTGCAGCCAATCGGTAGTGCGATCGCTGGTATGGAATGGGACATCCTTGATGGTCTTAAAGGCGACGATAACGTCGATGCTGGTCTCTTCGAAGATATCCTCGGATGCCTCGCTGAAGACTATACCATTGATGGCAGCCGCATTTACGCGATGGGCTTCAGTGGTGGGGCGATCATGTCCAACCTTCTTCACTCTCGCTATCCAGAGCACGTCGGCGCGGTATTCAGCATGTCTGGAGCGTGGTTCAACAACCAGCCAACCGTTGGCGGTGTTGCAACCGGGCCGATTTCAGTCACGATTCAGTGGGATGAACTCAACCCTACCCACGAAGGTACAGTTTGGATGACTCACGGTGGCCTCAATGACAATTACGGTGACCCAATGCTCGCCAACTTCGGTGTACCCAATGGTCAAATTATTAGCTTTGAAGACAGTGCGCAGCATGCTCGCCCTTGGCTTCAAGAGCAAAACCGTACAGTTATCGCCTGTTCACACGACCGCGGTCATCAAAACCACCCAGCCCTGTCGATGTCTTTGGTAGGTGAGTTCTTCAAGGCGCACCAAGCTGGAGCTCCATCGAAGTGGGCTACTACCGGCGACCTTCCAGCGAATGCTGGAACCGTCTGCGAAGTTAATCCTTAACTTTGAAGACCCGTCCGTCAGCGAACACTTGTCGTAAAGACCGCAACTTGGTCGAGCTTTGCAACAAGTGTATCGCCGGGACATAAGGGACCCACGCCAGGGGGCGTTCCTGTAAAGACCAAGTCTCCCGGCTCCAGAGTCATCCACTGGCTCACTTCTGCTATCAATTCCGCCGGCTGCCACATCATGCCGGAGAGATATCCCGACTGACGCACCTCTCCATTGATCTCCAGTTCCAAGAGATGGTCGGTTGTCCAAAACGTTTCATCGATGTCCATCATGGGGCCTACCCGAGCCGCGCCGTCGAATGCCTTTGCCCGCTCCCAGGGATGCCCTTTACTCTTGAGCTGATTCTGTAGGTCCCGTGCAGTCAGGTCCAGGCCAAGGGTAACTTGGCGCAGGGATGACCGAGCGGTTTGAGCATCGACCTTTTCAAGTCTTGTATCGATCGCGACGACCAATTCGACTTCATGGTGAAGGTCTTGGGTCCAGTTGGGGATGTCGATGAAATCGTCAGTGGAAGCATACGCAGTCGCTGGCTTGACGAAGATGAGCGGGGCGTCCGGAACCTCATTTCCCAGCTCTCTTGCATGGGCCGCATAATTACGTCCGATATTGATGATTTTCATAATCGTCTACTTTGCTTTCAAGAGTTGGCGCACACGAACCACCATCTCGTCTACTTTTTGCAGAGCTCCCTGCCGAATGACCGAGCTTGGGATAAAGACGCTTGCATCAACAAATGACTCGTATTCAATATCGGATCGTCCATCGGTTCGGGAGCTGATACGCCAAGCGCCATCCACCGAGCGTAGGTCTCCCTTAACCATACTCCAGGTTACCTCATGTCTGGTCTCGTCGCGTTTGAGATTCCGATTGAGGACGTAGGATAACTTTTTGAACTTCGCGTCGATGACGTAGCGTACGCGTTGATGTGTCTCTGATTGCTCGAGAATCTCTAGACTTAGGACATCTGGAAATGAACGCGTGAATCTCTCGACGTCCCAGATCAGTTCGATAGCCTCGTTCGGTGCCGCATCGGCATCGAAGTGGACACGAAGTCCATGCACTTTGCCTCGCTTCTCTTCTCTGACGTCGTAGTCTTTCACTCTATCCCCCCGTTCGATGAAGACCTGGACTAATACGGTATCTTGTCTGAGGTCGATTCCCAACGCTCGAATGCTTTTATTGCGTCATCGCGACCAAGCCCTTCGATGGGGAGCGAGCGCTCTTCGTGGGACAAACGCATTTCTCGGTAAAGAAAAGCATCGTCAAAGCCAATGGCAGCGGCATCGTCTTGGGTGCAGCCAAAGACAATACGCTCTAATCTCGACCAGTAAGCAGCGGCAAGGCACATCGGGCATGGCTCACATGAGCTGTAGAGAGTTGCACCCTCGAGTGTGAAAGATTGTGCGGTCTGACAGGCATCTCGAATCGCCATGATCTCAGCGTGTGCGGTGGGGTCGAGGTTATTCGTTACTCGATTTGCGCCTTGGCCAATGATCTGGCCGTCTCTCACGATAATTGCGCCAAATGGGCCGCCGCCATTTCCGATATTATCCAAAGCCAACTCTGCGGCTTTCTTCATCCACTTCTTATCATCACGATCGTTTTCACTGCTCTGCGTCATCTCATCACTCCGAGTTCGGGCCGGCCTTGTAGGCTAGCGTATCCTACACCAGCTTACAAGCTTGATGGCCATTGGTGTGGGGTGGCTCACAGGTTTATCGGTTTGAGGGGGGCAGCCACGCTGCGCTAGGGAAAAACATCGATTTACAAATAAAAAAACTGACAAGAATTACCGGCCAGCCGGTCTAATTTACGCAATGCAGCAAAACGAAACAAATAAAAGATGTGAGGTTTACCCTTACAATGTCAGGCTGTTACCCTCTTTGTAGGGAGTTAACGCTGAACGGAATACGTTGAAGTCGAGTGGGCGACATCAATAAACCGAACGGCACCGTATGTGGGAGTTCAAAATGAGCAACGGAAAAGAGTTAGACCAAGGTTTAAGTGCAGAAGCGATTGTAGCCCTTACTGGGGTGCCGTCGGGCTTTAGTCTTAATCGGGGAAGCTTTGACCTTGGCGATGAAGCCAACGAACTCGACAGAGAGACTTTTGCCCGCGGTGGTGATGACTACTTCAGCGCAGCAGAGCCAACCAATGTCGCACGTGAGACTGCCCGAGAGACAACCAAGATTATGTTGGCACGGGCAGGGTTGGGAATCCGGCGTAAACTATTGGTTTGGTCGGCCGCCAGCAGTGCCGCGCTGGGCGTTGCCGCTGTTCTTTTCATCAACCAGTAGGATAGAGCTTATTGATGTGTCAGACCCGGACAATCGGCTCTCGCAAGAGCACCTGCAATTGTTTCCTCAGCTAGTTTATCGCGGTTCATCAAAGGTAGGTTGAACGTCTTGAGCAGTGCAGCCCAACGCCCTTGTATATCCTTAAGCTCCGAACATCGTTCCGGTTTTGGGAATTTGGCTACCGTGGTCGCTGAATGAGAGATAACTTGGAGCAGCGTAGTTCTACCGGGAGCGATCGTCCAACTTTCTTTGAGAAGCCTTGTCGCTGCAGGAATGTCGCCAAGCTTCGCGAGCGAACGAGCTAGTAAATAAAACTGATACCATGCGCTCGGATCGTCTAAGAGCTCACGCCTGATGAGAGCTTCAGCCTGTTCAGTTCGTCCAGCTTTGGCGAGAAACTTTACCACGGTTGGGAAAATCAATCTTTTATCCGATTTTGAAGCGGGGGTGCTGGCCAACGCCTCCCAATCTCGGAACCATTTATCTGAAAAATCTTTCTCGGGAAAAATCGCCTTGGACAGTTGGAAAAATGCAACCCCCGCGTTGTGACGTATTTTACGCGATAAGGCTTCATCTTTGAAGAGTTTGTGGAAAGTCGCGACCAAGCCAGGAAGAGTTTCAGCGATATCTTTCTGCTCTTCAAAGAGTGCGAGACGCGTGAGTAGACTCCCTGGAATATACTGGAAATGTGATGCGTAGCGGATGGCCATTTCGGGGGAGCCCGCGAGTTTGCTCCAGAGATGAAGCCAAGCGATGTCTTGAAGAGCGTCGATTCCTCGTTCGCTGTGTGCAGGGGCTTCCAACGCCGCAGTAATGAGCGCGTAGGCAAGGGCATCACAGTCAATGCTCTCGAGGCGCGGACATCTTTTATGCACTGGGATAAGCTTCGCAAGAAGCGCAGTGTCGTAAAGACCTGTGAGCTGGTAGTGGTCTCTCGCCCCCTGCGCAACCGCGTTCCACTCAGCTTCAGTTGCTTCGCCGGTCAGGGCGCGTTGTACCAGATTCTCAAAGTCAACCGCTTCGCTCTGGGACCGAGAGAGTCTGGCTTTGAAATCCGCGTAATTCCCTACTTCGGAAAATCGTTGCCGTTCGGTTGCGTTGGAATCTAAGAGGAGAACCGTCGGGTAATTGATAATTCCAAACTTTTCGCCCCAAGCTTGTGCTCCGAGGCTGTCGCCATCGATGTAGATCTTCACCCATCTCTCGGTATCGATTTCAAATGCAGGATGCTGAATAATCTGGCCCTTGAGCTGGTTGCACGGCTGGCACCAGGTCGCTCCCCAATAGATAAGGATAGGTTGACCTGCTTGGGTAGCCTCGCTGAGAGCGGTTTCAACATCGGTGCGCCACTCGGTCATCATCTCCTCAACCGGGAGATCAGAGATTTTGACGGAGGGCCAGTTGTTCTGACTCGAGGAGCAGCTAAGGCATAAGATTATACCTAAGTGGAGTAGGACGGCGTGGGTGAGGTTAACGTGCTTCATCTATTTCTCAAAGGTGCTTTAGGTCTATGGCATAATGTCCCCATGCAACGATGGGCGTAGCCCCGAGTTTCTCGTAGAAATCCATTGCAGCCCGATTTGTTCTCAAGACACTCCAGCTCATTGTGGTCGCGCCGATTGAGCGGGCTTTTGCCGCAAGTAGTTGCATAACTTTTGTTCCCATACCGCGTCCTCGATGCTCGGGCGCGATGAAAATATCTTCTAGATAGAGAGAGGTCGCTCCGGAGTAAGTGCTGGTCTGCGGAAATGTCACTGTATAACCAATCGTTGTCGAACCATGCAGAATAAAGGATGCGTCGAATGCTCCCTCTCTCAAGAGTTCCTGGAGCCGTTGATTGGTAATAGTGACTGCCTCTGGCTTTCCTTCGTAATTGGCAAGTTGCTGAATCCAGCTTCGTAACAAAGCGTGTTGCTCAGGGGGACAGGGCCGGAGAGTGATATCATCGATCATTACGTATTCCGGGCGAGGCATTTAAAAGCGCATCGCATACTTGCTCTAAGTCTCTTAACGATTCAACCTTCACCTGTGTGCGGCTTCCTTCAAATTTTTTTAAGGCATTGTGATACG
>JAYYQC010000147.1:0-3000 GCA_036128675.1 Myxococcota bacterium
GAGGTAAAGCGATTTGACCGATGGCAGCCTAGGCCTGACCTATCCTTTGCGGTCGCAGGTCATCTCTTTGAGTCGGACTTTAATCCGGTGCCAAAGAGTCTGCTCGAGACGCAGGTCTCGGATTCGATCTCAGTGGCGAGCGCGGGAGGAGCTGGGCAGGGCGAGGAGAATCAGTGGGCGAGCATTCTTCTGCTCTCACTATCTTTCATCTTTGTCTCGGAGGCGATGTTGGCCGCGCGGGGCTGAAGGAGGTCCGCTTAGAGAGATTCGGACTAGGTGTACGACTCGAGTGCACAAGGTCGAATAGATTTAGCGCGATGGTGAGTTGAGTTTTGGCATCAGCCGCACTGAAAAAGCGAAAAAGCCCGCACCATCGACGCTGATGATGCGGGCTTTTTTCGATCGGTGAACCACCGGTTAACGAGGACTACTCGTCTCCGAAAAGTTCCTTCTGGCTTGGTGTGGTGCCGTTCTTAGCGACAGCTACCTTACGGTCACGACCAGCCTTACGAAGCTTACGCTTGCGCTGAATCCGATAGATTTGGGTTGGTGATGCCATAACAGCCTCCTCAAATTACGCTTCTAAACACAAGCGGCGATGTACGCCTTGCCCGGTCTCTTGTCAATACTTCAAACATGCAGAGCCCTTAGATCCGATCGGCGCTTGATGCTCGTGCGCTGAATCGGTAGAGACGCTCCTCTAGTTGACTCGGAGACGAGAAGGAGAATCTCTCATGGGCAAGCAATCAGAGCGCATTACACCTCGAGCAGACGATTACTCGAAGTGGTACCTCGACGTCGTGCGTCAAGGCGACCTCGCTGAACCAGCTGAAGTTGTAAAAGGCTGTATGGTCATCAAGCCTCATGGCTATGCTATCTGGGAGAAAATCCAGCGTGCTCTCGACGACATGTTCAAGGCAACAGGTCACCAAAACGCTTATTTCCCAATGCTCATCCCTGAGAGCTTCATCAAGAAGGAAGCTGAGCACGTCGAAGGCTTTTCGCCTGAGCTTGCTGTCGTAACCCACGCTGGTGGCAAAGAACTCGAAGAGCCCTATGTGGTTCGTCCAACCAGTGAAACCATCATTGGCCACTTCTTTTCTCGCTGGATTGAGAGCCACCGAGACCTCCCGCTTTTGATTAACCAGTGGGCCAATGTGATGCGTTGGGAGATGCGTACTCGAATGTTCCTCCGCACTGGCGAATTTCTTTGGCAAGAGGGTCATACCGCGCATGCCAACCATGCAGAGGCCAAAGAAGAAGTCCTTCGAATGCTCGATATCTATGCCAAATTTGCTGAAGAGTGGATGGCAATGCCGGTGATCAAGGGCGTCAAAACCCACAGCGAGAAGTTTGCCGGTGCGCTCGAGAGTTACTGCATCGAAGCTATGATGCAGGATGGCAAGGCCTTGCAAGCTGGTACCAGCCACGACCTCGGTCAAAACTTCGGTAAAGCGTTCGATGTGAAGTTTCAAAACAAGGATGGCCAGCTGGAGCACGTCTGGCAGACCAGTTGGGGAGTTTCGACACGCTTGGTTGGCGGTCTTATTATGAGCCATTCCGATGATAATGGACTTGTCCTACCACCGAAGCTTGCACCGATTCATGTCGCAATCGTTCCGATTATGGGTAAGAACGCAAACGAAGGTCTGATCACGGAGACCGCGAATAAAGTGGCTGCAGATCTCCGCGCGAAGGGGCTTTCAGTGGTTGTCGATACCCGCGACTATAAGCCCGGCTTCAAGTATTTCCACTGGGAGCAGCGTGGTGTTCCAGTCCGACTTGAACTCGGGCAGCGCGATATCGACAGCGGTGCTGTGATGTTCAAAGAGCGAACCTCAAGCGAAAAGGGTAAGCTAAACCTCGACTCTGTCGCTGACACATTGGCCGCCCGTATGGACACCTACCAAGCTGAGCTCTTGGCTGCCGCTAAGAAAAGACTCTCCGACAATTCTCTAAAGGTCGACTCCTACTCGGACTTCAAAGACCTTTACGCGGGCGGCGAGAGTAAGTTTGCGTGGTGTCACTGGGATGGAACCGCTGAGACTGAAGCAAAGGTCAAAGAAGAAACGAAATGCACGATTCGCTGCATTCCGCTAGAGCATGACGGTGAAGAGGGAGCATGTATGGTTACAGGCAAGCCGTCTAAGCAGCGCGTTATCTTCGCGAAGTCCTACTAACGGGTTGGCCGAGGGGGCCGTTAGCGCTGCCCAACGTAAGCGAAAAAGTAACTGGTACTCTTCCCTTCGCCTTCGCACTGAAGCGAGACGCGCTCCACAACGGCACCGTCGTTTTCTTCCACGGTGCTACTTTGGCTGGTCACCCCTGTCTGACAGCCTGCAACGAGCTCAACGAAATAGTCTTTCTCCGCGCCATCCCGGACGTAGACCGGTTGCTCAAGGCTGAGTCCGTATCCTGCAGTCTTCTGCGCCCATCGGGCGGCTAAGAGAGCCCGGGCAAGTGAGAGACGGCGGGCTAGGTCGAACTGCTCGGCAAACCGAACGTTCTCAGCATCTTGGGCATAAACAAGAAGTTCGTGTGCAACCACCGCGAAAGATGAGAGTGCTTCAAACGAATCGTCTTCCAACTCGACCGCTTTTGCAGTTAGGTGGATGTACCAGAATGCCAACGCTTGACCGGCCTCGGAAAGTTCACCAGTCTCAAGCGCACGGTTAAAGGCGCTCATCGAGGCGCCGTACTCTCCGTCTTTGAGCGCGTTCAACGCAATCTCTAGGAGCGTGGATGCATCCGGTTCGTAATTGGCCGCATCGATCGGCTGTTGATGCTGAAGGGCAGCTTCGGTCTGCGGATATGCGTCTGTCGCTACGGCTGGAGCAGCGCAGCCCCAGACGTTGAAGACCACCGAGAAGAGAGCCGCCAAACCAAGCTGTACAGTATCGCTTATCTTGATTTTACGCATGGTCAACCTCCCTGGTGCTACCTCACCATCGTACGAGGCTAAGCGAGGCCGGAGGAAGGTAAAAGTCTAATAATTTCAGC
>JAYYQC010000148.1:0-10000 GCA_036128675.1 Myxococcota bacterium
GCGACTGACCGCGTCATCCGAATCGGTTTTTTGCGACTTCAATGCCGCACCAAAATTGAGTTTTAGCCCCATTATTAACACTCTCAGCGCTAGTTCGCCCCACCTCAGCGCGAAATTCCAAGAATTCCGCGCTTACCTGGACTTAGTCTAAGTAAATCTAAAGTCGATGTCTATGTAGGAGAATGCCGGCCGATGTCTGCAAAGCGAAATGGCTAGAGCGTGTCTAAGTCTTCAATCTGATAGAGTTTGTGGATATTTTTTGCTCGCTTAAAGTCCGGTGGAATCGATGATTCGGTTAAGTCCTTGATGTGAAACGATTCTTTGATGGCGTTGTCCAGGACAAAGCTTCTTAGGTTTGTGGAGAAGTAAAGTTTGCCACCTGGACGAAGTCTTTTCATCGCAGCGAGAATGAGGATCGAATGGTCCCGTTGAATATCTAAATCTCGGTCCATTTTTTTTGAGCGCGAATACGCGGGAGGATCCATGAAGATCAGGTCAAAGTGTTCGTCGCTTTCCTCAAGCCATTTCACGCAATCGGCCCGCTCGAGTTGGTGACGTCGGGGGTCGAGGTTGTTTACGCTGAAGTTACGGCGGGCCCAATCTAGGTAAGTATTGGACATGTCGACACTCAATGTGCTTGAGGCTCCGCCCATGGCTGCGTGCACCGTGACGCTTGCGGTGTAGCAGAAGAGATTGAGCAGAGATTTTCCCTCAGCTTCTTGGGCCAACTGCAATCTGATTGGCCGGTGGTCGAGAAAGAGGCCTGTATCGAGATAATCTTCCAAGTTAACAAGAAGTGTCGTCGCGCCTTCTTTGACTTTGAAAAAGTTTTTGCGCTCCTGAAGTTTCTCATATTGCTCGCCGCCGCGTCGTCGTCGTCGTTCCTTAAGTGTTACCCGTGGTGTCGAGGACTGGAGAACCTCCCGGGCAAACTGTCGCGCGGCACGCAGGGCTATCCCAGTTCTCTTATCGGCTGCTGCACGATTTACAGTTTTGGGGGCTTCCCATTCTTGCAGGTGAATGCGGTCTCCGTAGACATCGAGGGAAAAGGCGTATTCAGGTATGTCGCGATCGTAGAGTCGATAGGCTTCAATCTTTTGGGTCTTAAGCGTCTTTTTGAGGCGCTTGAAATTTTTCTGAAGTCGATTGTAGAACGCCGGGTCATCTTTTGGGCCATTCGAACCCCCTGTCTCACGCCCTGCGCTATCAAAAATCTCAAATTGATAAAGCTTGGTTTTAATGGGCCCGTTACTCAAGGCATTGATCTTTTGAGCCTTGAGGCCGGTCGCCCGTGCCAGCCGCTCATCAGAGGTAAGAACGGCTGCTCTCCAGCCTGAGCAGTGATTCCTAAAAAAATCACCCAACGATGCGTAGATGGGAATCAGTGTGTAGGGGCTATCAAGTCGCTCGCCGTAGGGTGGGTTGACGAGCACCAATCCCTTGTCGGTTCTCGGAGGTACAGTCTCGGTGGAGCTATCGAGAACATCGCGTTTTTCAACATGAATGATACCGTGAAGACCAGCGGATTCGATATTGGCGCGTGCTGCCTTGATCGCTTTGGGGTCGCGGTCATAGCCGATAAGCCGGACTTTACCGGCCCAGGTCTCCTCGTTGGATTCGCACAGTGTTCGTAGCCGTCGGTACTCGCTCATCACGTGTCCGTCCCACCCTGGGGAGCCCGGTTTATTCCGGTATGTGTTTGGCTGTCTATTCATGAGAATGGACGCTGCTTCGATGAGCAGTGTTCCAGAGCCACACATGGGATCGATTATCGTGTCGTAAGCTTCCGATGTTAAACCACACGCCTTGAGGATAGATGCTGCGAGGTTTTCTTTCAGGGGGGCGACAACATGGTCGGTTCGGTAGCCGCGCTGATGAAGGCTTGCACCCGCTAAATCAATACCAAAGGTGAGGGTCGTCTTTCGAAGCCAGAGTCGGATGCTCACGTCGGGCTCTGTTGTGTCGACTTGAGGACGAACATCAAACTCTTGTCGGAATCTGTCGACAATCCCGTCCTTAAACTTTTGAGCGGTAAATCCCGAGTGGTCTAAGAAGCTCTTGTGGAGCGATGCGAAGATCGCAAATGTCGCCGCGGTACTGAAATGCTCTTCCCAGGGAAAACGCATGGATTCTTGGTAGAGTTCTTCTTGGTTTTCTACTTCAGCTTCACCGAGTACCAAAATGACGCGAGATGCGATGCGCGAACAAAGCACAGCTTGGTAACCATCGGTCAGGCTTCCCTCGAATTCCACCCATTGGTGTTTCGTGGTCGCAGCGCGCCCAAGGAGTTCGGTGAGTTCGCGTTCGAGTAGTGGCAGATACGTCCTGTCGGCGGTCACAACGTAGCGATAGTTCGGGGTTGTAGCATCCATCATGCGATCATTTCTTTCAGCCCATCGGCGAGCGTGCGCTGGGGCGTAAATTTGAGAGCGTTGTAACACTCAGAGGCATCGGCGCGCCAATCGGAGTACTGAGCGTCTCTCAGTTTATCGGTGTACCGCGATGCCGGGAATCCGAAACTCTCCATTGTCGTGAGTAGCTTCAGCATAGGCATACTCAGTTGCTGCCGAGGCATTGAGACCGAGCGAATCGGTCTACGCAGGAGCCGCTCTACCATTGTAGGCAGATCTGTCCAGCGAAAGCTTTCGGGGGAGCATAGATTCCAGGTTTTCGATGCGATGGGGGGATCACGCAATAAGTGAATGGTGGCTTCAGCGACATCGCGGACGTGGATATGACTGAGGTGCATCGGCGGTGGAAGGACCATCAGGCCGTGTTGTGCACATTTAAGGAGCTGGTCCCAACGGTATTCGTAGCCTCCATGGCATGTCGGCAACCGAAAGGTAAACGCTCGATGCTGGGATGATAGCTGCTCGAGTATTGTCTCTGCCGCAAGTTTTGAGTGACCGTAATGGGAAATTGGGTTGGGTTGATCACTTGGCGTCCTTGGTCGCCCTAAAAGGTCGGCTGGGCCTCCAGCGGCTATCGAGCTCACGAAGATAAAGAGCAATGGTTGTCGAAGTTGATTGACCGTATCGACTAGATGCTTCGTCGTGTGAGTATTTGCCGCGAAGATAGCCTGCTTGTCGCCAGCGAGTCCTCCTCCTGCGCAATGAATCAGAACGTCCACATCTTTAATGCTTTGAATGCTGGATGCTTGATGGGTGTAGTCCTCGTGCCGCCACTCCGCCCATCGAGGTGTGGCATGTCGCGTTAAGCCTACGACGCTATGTCCCTCGTCAGACAGACGCTCATAAAGAATGCGGCCCAACGAGCCTCGCATGCCACTGATCGCAATTCTCATGCGTCCTCTGGCGCAGATGCCCAGGAGACAGCCGTACGTCGAACGTGGGGTGGCTCCCAGTCGATGAGCCAGTCGTGCTTTGGAAGAGCATCCCAGTCAAAGCGCTCCACAAGGTTGAGAGGTCGTTGCTCAGTTGGGGTCTCGGTCAGTCCTGCCAGCCATGCAAGTGTTCCGATGAGCTGCTCCGGGCTCTGGTATTGGAGGACCGATTCGACTGGGAGTGCGCCATGAAGTTTCGCGAGCTTTTGCGATTGAGACTCGAGGAGCAGTGGATGATGGTAATAGTTTGGAACCTTTAATCCTAGAAGCGACCGAATTGCCGCTTGAGGTGGGGTGCTCCAAAAGAGATCTCGTCCACGAACGACGTCAGAAACCATGCTCGCATCGTCATCCAGTGTTGAGGCGAAATGATACGCAAATGCGCCATCTCGTCGAACGATAATTGGATCGCCGAACATACTTGATACATCGAAGTTTTGCTTTCCCCGTGTCGCGTCACTGAAGATAGCCGGTGTGTCGCCGAGCATCAGGCGAAGGCTACCTTCATAAGACTCTCCTCTCGTCCATCGTCGAGCACGACAATGATTGTCATAGGCAAAGCCTCCTTCGGGCGTTGGAAGGTTGAGAGATTTGATTCGCTTTCGAGAGCAGCTGCAGACGTATACACGTCCTTGGTCTGCAAGCCGGTGAAGTGTTTCTGTGTAACCATCGATGCGTGTGTCTTGCCGTTGGATTTCGTCGAATTCGAGTCCGCAACGCGCGAGAACTTTTACCATTTCCGAGAGATAGGTCTCTTTGCTGCGTTGAGGGTCGAGATTTTCGAGGCGAAGAATCGCACGACCACCTTCTCTTCGGGCAAAGAGCCACGCGATCAAGGCGGCATACACTGTCCCGAGATGAGCGGGGCCCGTAGTTGAGGGTGCAAAGCGGGTAATCTTCAAGGGTCTATCACTTTCTTAGGTCGATCGATGCTCTCTAAGGTTGAACCTCCGTGTCGGACGTGCACTATAGGTCGTCACTACCTATGGAGGAAAGAAGCCATGTCAAATGATGGTTCAATGGGACTCGACGAAATTGTATTTGATGCGAGCAACCTTTACCGCGAAGAGCGCATCACCGACCTTAAAGCTGGCGTACTGCGCCAATTGGTGCCCATCAAAGATGATGGCTCCGTCGATGAAGCGCGACCGGTGCTTCTCAGCGGTCAGACTCAAGTCATGAGCCAAGCAGGTCCGCTGCCGCTTGATTTTGCTCTCGAAGCGACCACCATCGCTGATGCTATCAAAGAGTTTCCGGGCGCGGTGAAGAAAGCACTCGAGAAGCTCGCCGAAGAAATGCGGGAATACGAGCGCCAGCAGGCGTCACGCATTGTGGTTCCTGGACGTGGACCTGAGGGTGCGGACAAGAATAAGATTATTCTTTAAGCGCGCATCTATTGGAAAGCGAAGACGAGCACATGGTCATTGAAGATGTACTCTACCCCCCGATCGAGCCAATCGATCAGGGGCGACTCGATGTTGGTGACGGTCACGAAGTCTATTGGGAACAGAGCGGTAACCCGCATGGGAAGCCGGTTGTAATATTACACGGTGGCCCGGGCGGTGGCTCGCAACCCGAGTATCGCTCGTTCTTCGACCCCAGCCGGTTCAACATCATTCAGTTCGACCAGCGCGGTTGTGGTGCGTCAACGCCTCATGCGAGTCTTGAAAACAACACAACCGGCGATTTGATCGCTGACATTGAGACCCTTCGAAACTTTTTTGGTTTTGAGCGCTGGCTGGTCTTTGGTGGTTCATGGGGAAGCACTTTAGCGCTCGCCTACGCCATCCATCATCCCGCACGCGTCTCCTCTCTGATCTTGCGGGGCATTTTTATGTGTCGCCGAAAAGAGCTGCGCTGGTTCTACCAGCATGGTGCGAGCGAAATTTTTCCAGACATATTCGAAGCATATCGGGCCCATATACCACCGGCGGAGCGTGAAGACTTGATGCGGGCCTATCACGCTCGATTAACCTCGGACGACCCGGCGATTCAACTTGCGGCCGCACGCCATTGGTCCGCCTGGGAGATGGCTACCTCACGGCTCTTACCAGATGCCGATTACGTGGCGAAGGTCGACGATGATGCATTCGCTTTGGCGTTTGCGCGGATTGAGGCCCATTATTTCGTGAATGGAATCTTCCTTGATGACGATTTCATCATGAAAAATATTGGGAAGCTTGAGCAGATACCCGGGGTGATTGTGCAGGGGCGTTACGATGTTATTTGTCCACCGATCAGTGCTTGGGAACTTCACAAAGCTTGGCCTGCAAGCCAACTTGAGATGATTCCAGACGCCGGTCATAGCATCGTTGAGATTGGGATCGCGCAGGCTTTGGTCAATGCGACCAACGCGTATGCCAACAGCTGATTCAATCCCTGATGACATCGCATCCCATTGGTAACCTCCTCCGTTATGTGCAGCGGTACCGCGTCCTCTTCTGGCTCTCGGTAACGTCCAGCATTTGCAATAAGGTACTCGATTTAATGCCACCGCTCTTGGTTGGTTGGGTCATCGATTCAGTGAGAGGCGAGCCCCCTGGTTGGATTCTTGAGGTTTTACCCACAGGGGTTGAGCCAGCGACAATGGCAGCGTTTCTCGCTGGCCTTGGTGTGGTCATCTTTGGTTTCGAAAGTCTCTTTGAGTGGGGTTTCCAATCGGGCTTCATGCGGGTGGCGCAAAATGCGCAGCACGATCTTCGGGTAGACACTTATGACTCGGTTCAGCGTCGTGAGATGGCGTTCTTTGAGCGTCACCGACTCGGTGAAACCATGTCGATGCTTAACGATGATGTGAACCAACTGGAGCGTTTCTTAAACACTGGTTTCAATAACCTGCTCCAACTCTTGGTGCTCTTTTTATTCTGTGGCGCCATTTTGATGTCCACATCGTGGCAACTGGCATTGGTCGGCTTGATCCCTGTACCTCTGATTGTACTCGGAAGCTTCGGTTATCAGCGCCTCATCTCACCTCGCTATCAGGTCGTGCGAGAACGGGTTGGATCATTGGCGTCTCGCCTTGAGAATAACCTTAGTGGAATGATGGTGATCAAGAGCTTTACCGCGGAAGACTTTGAGAGTGAGCGGGTACGCGAGGTCTCTGATTCTTACCGACAAGCGAATACTGAAGCGATTCGTCTGAGCAGCGTGTATGTTCCGCTGATTCGAATGGCCATCGCAATTGGGTTTGGTGGGGTTTTATGGCTTGGCTCAAAGTGGGTATTGGAAGGCAAGGACTGGTTAACCGTCGGTGAGTTGGTGCTCTTTTCGATGATGATCCAAAGAATGCTTTGGCCTTTAACGCGACTCGGCGTAACGCTCGACGAGTATGAGCGTGCCAAGGCGGCAGCCCGCCGAACCTTCACCCTGATGACAACAGAATCAGAGATTCGCGACCGTCCGGATCTACGCGTTCCCGAGAGTGTATCGGGTGAGCTACGCTTTGATAATCTGAGTTTTCGCTACGGTGATGCGGGCGATGTCATTGCGAATTTGACGGCAACCATTGAAGCAGGAAAAGTCATCGGGATCGCGGGAACAACCGGGGCCGGGAAGTCGACGCTGGTTAAGCTCTTACTACGTCTTTATGAGCCATCGGATGGACATATTTACCTTGGCGACCAGGAACTCCGAGACATCCCACTCAAGGAGCTTCGACGAGCGGTCGCACTGGTAAGCCAGGAAGTGTATCTCTTCCATGGTACGATCTTCGAAAATATTGCCTACGCTCAGCCCGATGCGAGCATTGAGGATGTGCGGCGTGCTGCGCGACTCGCCGAGTTTGATGCGTTCGCTTCGAGCCTTCCAGAGCAATACCAGACATTGGTGGGTGAGCGTGGAATTCGCCTCTCGGGTGGACAGAGGCAGCGGCTAAGCCTTGCGCGTGCAATTTTGAAAGATAGCCCCATCGTTGTTCTTGATGAGGCGACCAGCGCCGTTGATAATGAGACGGAGCGGGCGATTCAGCAGAATCTCTCCAAGATCACACAGGGGAAAACCGCACTCATCGTGGCCCATCGCCTCTCGACGATTCGTCATGCCGATGAGATCTGGGTGCTTGAGAAGGGACGGATTGTTGAGCGCGGCTCCCACGATGCTTTACTGGAGCAGGGCGGTCGTTACCTTGATTTGTGGCGGGTTCAATCGGGGGAAGTCGGCCGCTCGATTTAGTGATTCGAAACGAAGGAGTACATCATGAAATGCGGACATTGCGGTGACCAAGTTGATGAGACCTATCCCATGAAAGTCCGAGGACGTCGGAAAAAGGTCTGCGAAGACTGCATGGAAGAGCTCGAAGCTCAAAGCGAGGTTGAATCCGAAGCCGAGAGTGCTGTGCGGGATATGATGGAGTACAAAGGAGGCTGGTGATTTAGTTTTCCGTCGTTTCCTCGTATGCGGTGTATTTATCGGCACGTCCTCGTGCACGATCGGCCGGATACTTTAAGTCATTCTTGTCTAACTTCGACATCACCGCTTCGTGAAGGTCCAACTCGAGCATCTTCGCCAAATAGAGAATGAAAATCATACAGTCTGCCAGTTCTTCTGCCAGAGGCTCTTTCCCGTCGCCGCGAGCAAACGCGTTGGCTTGTTCGTCGGTTTTCCAGAGCAGGAGCTCTTGAAGCTCGCCCGCCTCGATCGCAAGGCCTGCAGCTAGATTCTTTAGGGTATGAAACTGCTCCCAATCGCGTGCATCGCGAAAGGCGAGCACCGCTTCTTGGAGCTTCTCAAGATCGGTCACAGCACTCTGTCGGTGTTAATGGCCGTGGCCATGACCAGCCGGCGCGCCTTCAACCTTTTGAACTCGCAAGACTTTACCGGAGATGATGGTGAGGAACGCCGCACCGAATGAGGCCAAAGCACCCATTTTCGCAGCGTCTTGGATGCCACCCGGCGGGAAGGCAACCGAAGCGACGAAAAGTGCCACGGTGAAGCCGATACCGGCGGCGCATCCGAGGACCCAGAGGTCCCGTTTGCCCATCCCTTCTGGCAGTCCGAATCCCAACACGCTTGATGCAAAGACGCCACACAACCAGATTCCAATCGGCTTTCCGACGAAGAGGCCGAGCAGAACAAACGTTGTCGCAGGGCCTACAGACTCCATGACGACGCCCGCGTTGAGCAGCCCGAAAAGCCCAAGTACGAGCTCAACTGGATTCTTCCACCAGTGCTCGAATTCGTTCAGTGTGTCGTGGCACTTCATTTCTTCCCAGTTGAAGAGTCCCTTATCCGAGCTGGCGTGAGGGAGTGTCGGGATAATCGGAAGCAGACCAAGGGCCGGGTGAAGTCCGGAGAGCGCGAAGCCACACCATGAAATCGCCCCAGGTCCCAATAGATACGGCCAGAACGACTTTACGCCCTTGTTTCGCATCATGAGGCCAATGCCGATCGCGATGATTGGCAGGATCATAAAGTGAATGGCCATTTCGCCCTGCGGATAGAAGACTGCAAGGATGATGAGGCCAAGTGCATCGTCAGCAATCGCAAGGAGCAAGAGGAACGGAATCGCCGGGTGACCGCCGCCGAAGACGATGCGGGCAACGAGGTAACTGAAGGCGATATCGGTGGCGCAGGGGATCGCCCATCCATTGCTGTAATCGCTGAAGTTGTCGACCATGAAATACGCTGCACCAAGGTAAGCAAGTGCCGGACCGGCCATGCCACCGATGGTTGCGATCAATGGTGTCGCGGCAGTTCGGAAATTACTGAGTGCGCCACCCGGTAGCGTTGCCTCGAAGACTTCTTTACCGGCGATCGCGAAGAAGAGGGCCATAAAAACGTCGTTCACGAGATAGTGGAGCGTGAAGACTTTCTTAGGAGCGTCGACGCCAGCGGAGACCTGCTCGTTGAAATAGTTGTGGTCGTAGAAAAAGCCATTTTCAAAGAGCGGTAGATGGAGAAGTGCCTTGTAGGTCTCGTTGTCGGTATTGGCCCAAACCAGGGCGACAATCGCTCCGACGATAAGAAAGATAGAGTTTTCAAACAAAAAGTTAATTGCGGACTTCACCATTATCCCCCAGGGCTCAACTCACGGTTTGTGAGGTCTCGTTCTAGAGATTGACACTCGATGGTCTCGACTCTCACGTAGGGTACCCCAACTCGTCAGACTGATGCGAGGAATCGGTTGACTTTCCTGATGCGGTCGTCCCTAAGTCCACCATGCAGATGGAGACCCCAGAGGATACAGAGGTTTTGATTCTCGGCGGCGGAGCCGCCGGGCTCATGTGCGCTTATCGTTTGGGGGAGCTTGGCATTCCGGCGATCGTTGTTGAGAAAAATCGGGAGGTTGGGCGAAAGATCCTCATCTCAGGAGGGGGGCGATGTAACTTCACGAATCGTGAAGTTGGCTTCGAAAACTTTCGCTCACACAACCCTCATTACGCGCGTTCCGCACTGGCCCGATACACCAGCGGGGACTTTATCGATCTGGTAAACCAGCGGGGGATTGATTGGTACGAGAAGACGCTCGGACAGCTCTTTTGCAGGCGGTCGGCTCGGGAGATCGTCGAGCTTCTGCGTGATGGCGTACTGGCAAATGGCTCGGAAATTCGAACTGGCGTCGAGGTTCTTGAGCTCGCTCAGCACGACGCCGGTGGTTTTCTGGTTAAGACCTCGCAGGGGCCGCTAAGGGCGCGGCGCGTGGTCGTTGCGACGGGCGGT
>JAYYQC010000149.1:0-16765 GCA_036128675.1 Myxococcota bacterium
CTCTCGATACCGAAGATTGGTGCTTCAAAGATTGGCTACGATATCGCCCGCGCCCAGGGACTCAAAGTCAAAGAAACGCGCCCGGCGTTGGTTGCTCTTGAGGCTGGTGGCTCACTGCGCGACTTGTGTCGAGATCTATCGGGTGTCGCGCTACCTGCGGAAGTCTGGGTCGATGGACAGGGGCCACGCTTCAAAGAGCAAGTGCTCTTCACCCATTGGGGGCTCAGTGGCCCAGCGATTCTACAGGCATCTCTCTATTGGGAACCTAAGCGCACCGTCCGAATCAATTGGTTCCCGGATGGCGACCTTGAGGAATCGCTACTCTCAGCGATGCGCGGTGGCTCAAAGGCGAGTGCCGCGAAGTGGCTTTCTGAATTTGTTCCGACCAGATTTGCCGAAGCGTGGACCCAGACTTATTTGAAGGATCCGAGCCGTCCTATGAGTCAGTTGGGCGCTAAGCCATTACGTGCCTTAGGTGAGGCAATTCATCGATGGCCCTTTGAGCCAAGCGGAACCGGTGGCTACAAAAAGGCCGAGGTTACAGTTGGGGGCGTCGATACCGATGCCTTAGATTCAAAATCGATGGAAACAAAAGAGATCTCAGGTCTCTACTTCATTGGAGAAGTCGTCGATGTAACGGGATGGCTAGGGGGCTACAACTTTCAGTGGGCATGGTCGTCTGCGGTTGCTGCAGCCGGTGCGATTGCCGCCTCCTAGTGCTCGTTTTGTCGAGGTCTGAGCTTTAACCCCATACCCCCCGAGACCGTACCGCCGACGAGCAGGCTGGCGAGGCTTATCAGCGAGATCTCGTATTCAAAGACAAAGGCAAACAAATTAGCGTGGAAGAGTGCGATAGCGCTGATCGCCATCATAAGTTTCCAAGGCTCCAGGGGGGCCTCAAGTTTCGGCCAATTTCGGCCGATGAGATACGTTGCCACCCCGCAGACCGGGCCTACAAAGTCGGCATAATCCCAATGTCGCATTTCTGAACTCAAAAGCAGACCAGTGGCGGCAAGCCAAAAGAAGCCCATACTTTGCACGATTTGCGCCGCGGTCATCGATTTTTCGCTGTCTCGGCACGACGCTCAATGGCGATCTCTTCAATGGTTTTTCGAAATGGCTCATTGTTCTCAATCAGAAATTGAAAAAGCTCTTTCGTGAATACAAATACTTCAACATTGTCGCTGGCAACAACGTCGGCGGTACACTTCTGGTCCAAGATGAGAGATATTTCGCCAAAGAGTTGGCCCGGTTTTAGCGAGGCGACCTCTTTCTTTTTGCCGAATATGCCCTGCTTGATTTGAATCGACACTTCACCCGAGTTCAGAATGTAAAACGCTGAGCCCTTATGTCCTTGAGTGATAAGCCGATTGCCTTGTGGATAATTCCAGCAGGTTACACGGCTGCTAACCATTTCCATATCGCGACCAGTTAAATTCTTAAAAAGCGCTACATCCCGGACGTGGCGCACAAGGGAGGCAAATCGCTCATCGGTCATTGGAACCTGGACCGTTCGTACTTTAGGGCTGGCTTTGGTTTTCGGTGCAGGTTTTGCCGAGAGCTTCTCTTTTTCAAGTCGTGTAGTTTCTTCGGCTTTCTTATTTGCGGTGTCAGCCCGACGCTCCAGTACAATCTCATCAAGCTTCTCGGCGAAGAGGTCGTTTTCAAAACGAAGATAGTCGAAGAGTTTTTGGTCAAAGAGATACGCAGTCACATCGGTTTCACTAATGACCGAAGCCGAGCAAGGCTCATCGAGAATCAGGGACATCTCGCCAAAGATTTGTCCACGCTTTAATTCCGCGACCTTAAGAGGCCCCTTAATTTTCCCTTGGTTGATTTCGACTCGGACTTCGCCTGATTTAATGATGAAGAATCCATCGCCTTTTTCACCTTGGTTTAGAATCGTCTCGCCCGGAGTAAATGCACAGACCTGAACGCGGTCGCAGATATCATCCAGCTCTGCGGGAGGCATCCGGTCGAAGAGATACACTTTACGGGCAAAGTCGGCGAGTTCGAGGGCGAACGACTTTTGTCCCCGGTCTTTCTTTTTTGGAGCCGGCTTGGGCTTATTCTTGGTTGTTTCGAGTAGAGCAGAGGCTGCACGAAATTCTTGGGTCGCAGTATTGGAGCCAGCTGCTTTTTTAGCTGACGCTTTAGGGTTGGTGACCTTATACCGATAGCATCGTATGCCTTCGACCTGTGTTAACTTGAAGTCTTTGTTGGCGGAGAGAATCTCGCTTCCTCCGAGAGTGACTACAAAACTCCCTGGGATAAGATGCGAACACAGTTCATGCGTCGCTTTTTCTTTGGCTGCTTTGGGTAGATAGGCCATCGCATTTCTGATGAAAACGAGGTCGTAGGATTCGTCACGTGGCCAAGGGAGCTCGGGGCGGGCTGTCTCGAAATGCGTCCGAGAGCGATGCCTCTCTTTTATTTGCCAAGTTCTGTCGAAATTATCAAAGTGCGATTTTACAAAAGATGCGGGCATACTGGATGCGATGGTCACGGAGCTAAAGATACCTTGTCGGTAATGTTGAATCTTCGTTGTACTTATGTCGTAACCGGTAATTCTCAACTCCCGGTCGGTACCCCAGGTAGATTCGTCAGCTAGGATTGAAAGCGAATACGCATCAGTCCCGGTGCTATCACCGATGACCAGGACCGATAGCGGTCTATCCCGAGTTTTTTTGGCGAGATAAGGAAAGACGGCTTTGCGAATGAACTTGAAATTCTTGTAGTCGCGAAAGAACTGAGGCTGGCTCAGAGTTAGGGCTTGGATGACTTGGGTCAGGAGGGCTCGATTCCCTTGGTCGACAATTTTTAGAACGAGGGTGTCGAGCGAGTCGATGCCGGTCTCGGTGAGGAAACGCGAGAGGAGGGTCTCTGTACGAGGTTCCAGTGGAATCTCAAGTTGGATCCCAGAGCTAATGAGAAGTCGATTTAGTTCATCAATCGCTGCGGCGGTTGCGTACATTGACTCATGGTTTCACTGATAGAGGCTTGGCTCAAGGGGAAAGAAATCAGGTGAGTTTGACCTCTTAGGCCTTCGCATAATGGGCAAATACTGCATCCAAGGCAGGGCCGACTTTAATTTTCTGGTCTTGTTTGTGCAGTGCTTCGCCCAGTGCGGATATGCAGCCCACGACATTGTCCTTACGAGCGGCATAGCCCATCAGACCGATTCGCCAAGCCTTGCCCGCAAGAGCGCCGAGGCCTCCGCCGATCTCGAGACCATAATTGTTGAGCAATTCTTTGCGAATAGCTGCATCATCGACGCCTTCGGGCAGTTTAACCGCATTGAGTTGTGGAAGTCGGTATTCCGGTTCTACGACGAACTCGAGCCCAAGAGCCTCCAAACCAGCGCGCAGACCGAGATGGTGATGCATATGGCGTGCATGCGAGGCCTCAAGGCCTTCGTTTTTGAGAAGAACCAAAGACTCGTGCAGTGCGTAGAGAGCGTTGACCGGCGCGGTGTGATGGTAAGAGCGCTTCGCACCGCTCCCCCAATAACCCATGACAAGATTGAGGTCTAAGAACCAAGACGTAACGGAGCTCTTTCGTGCCTCGATGGTAGCAACCGCCTTCGGCGAGAGCGTGATCGGTGATATGCCTGGTACGCAGGATAGGCACTTTTGGCTTCCGGAATAGACCGCATCGAGTCCCCAGTCTTCGACTTTTAGTTCAACACCAGCCAATGACGTAACGGTATCACAGACAGTCAGGGCGTCGGCGGCTTGGGCGAGTTTCGAAATGGCTGCGGCATCCGAGCGGGCACCAGTCGAGGTTTCGGCGTGGACAAAGCCCACAAGCTTAATCTCTGGGTTGGCCTTGAGTGCGGCATCGACTTTGTCGATCGATACAGGCTTACCCCAATCGTCTTCGACTGTGATGACCTTTACGCCGATGCGCTCACAGATTGCTTTCATCCGGCCGCCGAAAACGCCATTGATGCAAATTAAAGCGGTATCGCCGCACTCAAGGAGGTTCACCAAGCATGTCTCCATGCCGGCGGTTCCAGGTGCAGAGACTGGCATTGTAAGAGGGTAGGTCGTCTGGAAAGCGTAGCTAAGCAGGGACTTCACTTCGTCCATCATTGCGATGAATGCAGGATCGAGGTGTCCGATGGTTGGTCGTGCCATAGCAGCGAGAACGCGTGGGTGTATATCGCTTGGGCCAGGGCCCATCAGGGTACGAACGGGTGGCTGAAAAGATTGGGTCATGCTTCGCTCCAGTGCCGAGTTTTGCCGGACCCTAAAGAATGTTAACGCGCTGCGCAAGCCGCTCGTTAATAGTACGCCTGCATTGTCATCTGGATGCGTGCGATTTGCTCCCGTAGATCTTGGGTTTCGCGTTGCCAGTATTGAAGCGTTCCAAAGTGTGAAAAGGTCCGCTTGAAGAGGCCGTCATGCCAGCGACGTGCAATCCAGGTCGCGTAGTGGATATAACGTAGCGCTCGCAAAGGCTCGATAAGCTTAAGTTCATGCGGATTGAAGACCCTGAATTCCTCATAGCCCTCAAGCATCACTCGACGGCCTCGCTGGCCTTCTTCGTCGTAGCTTGGGAGCATCATCCAGAGATCCTGAACGGCTGGCCCATTCAACATATCATCAAAGTCGAGAAAGGTTGGGCCATGAGGTGTCCACAAGAGGTTACCGCGATGGCAATCGCCATGGATGCGAATCAGATCAACATCTTCGAAAAGCGGCGTGATCAGGGCGAAGAGCTGCTCGGCTGTCTGAAGATAACCCTGGGCTGCATCGGGATGAAGAAGCCCGGTTTTCTCGAGGCTTTCTAAATTCGACGCGCCGTAGCTGGCCGGACTGAGAGTCGGGCGGAATTCTGCCGGTGCGCGAGCCCCGACATTGTGGATCCTGCCGAGCAGACGTCCGAGGATTCTGAGCTGCTCATCGTCAAATTCTTCAGGGTTTCGGCCACCAATGCGCGGAAATATTGCAAAGAGTATCTCTTTAACGCTTGAAACCGTCGAGTTGTTCGCGAGCGTCATTGGCGCGGCAACTGGGATCTCAAGCTCGGCGAGTTCATCGATGAAGCGGTGTTCATCGAGAATCGCTTCAGGGCTCCAACGACCCGGACGATAAAATTTTCCAACGATATAAGATTCGTCTTCGAGCTCAAGCTGATACACGCGGTTTTCATAACTGTTGAGTACGAGAAAGCGTCCTGTGCAGCGGCGTTCGGGTGTTTCAACAGCGTCGAGGACGTCCTCGGGATGCAGAGCCTCGAACTGGCTTGCAAGAGGGTGGTCTCCGAAGAGAGAGATAACTGTCATGCGTAGAGTTCTTGCTGTGGAAGGGTCAGCTTAAGACGTAAGCTCCCCGTCACATTCCCTTCATCAAGATCGAATGTCGCGTAGCAGAGGCGATCGCCAGGTGTCTTACGTTCGCTAAAAGGACTGAGGTCGAGAACGAGTCGGATGATTCGATTCGCTGATACGTAGGCGACATTGTTTATTTCTAATCGGTCAGCCCACACGGGTGTATCCTTTGTCTCCAGGCCCAGCGCCCACAGCGTCGTCATGACGGTTGCGTCATTTACAATGCGTTGAACCAGCGGTACCGATACAAAGTCCATCTGAGATTGGACGTCGATCGAAAAGGCCAGGCTCGCTGGGCCTACCGCGTGGACGTCGATGAAGTCGTAGCTGTCCTCTTTTGCAAAATGGCGAAGGTACGCACTGCCCAGGGTTTTAAGTGCCTGTGGAGTAGGAGGCGATGGTAGCGGAATTCTTTGTTCATGCCGCCAGTCGAAAGAGGTCGCAGCGAGATAGACGCGGTCCAATGTTGGCCGTTGAATTCGATGGCCGTCTTCTCCAACCACGACGGCCGTCCAGCCATGCAGTGCAGGATCTCTAAGAATCTGGTCGAACCAAGAAGGACCCACAAAGTCCATAATCGCGATTGTATCGAACGCTAGAAAGTCGAGGTTGATATTCGAAATAAGCGGTTTTTCTGAGCAGCTCGCGGCGTAGAGGCCGTCAAGCCCTTCACTTGAGTGTGCTAAGACTGAGTCTAAACGACTCACTGAAACGGTACTCGCATTGGCGGCCGGAACATGGCCGATGAGGAGGTCGCAATAGAGTCGGCGCTTCCCCGTACCTTGGCAGATACGTGTGACGCGCGAGAGTACGCGTGCGCACTCGCGCAGGTGCTCAATATTGGGCTCAATGATTACTTTCGAGGCCCAGTCGTCGGTTGCGGAGATTGCATCGCTGTTATCATGGTTAAGCCCGGCTAAATAGAGCCGGCACTCCTTGCCATACCGTTTCGCGATACTTTCAATCCAACACTTCAACACCGAAGCGTCGGCATCGGTCGCATCGAGGTAGATGCCGATGCCTGGGTATCGCGCTATCGCCTTCTCATACGTCTCAAAGCGGATTTCACTGGGTGCTGGCTCAGCCAGCGTAAACGCCCAAAAGCATCGTTGAGCATCGATGGGACAGCCAATTTTTTCGCTGTAATCGAGGAACTCTAGAGCGCTTAAGATTGCCTCGCCCCCGCGATCGAGTAGGTCAGCCGAAAGCTCTCGAGAGGAGGCGCGCGAGTCCCACACCAAGTGTGCCGAGTCAAAACCAGCTGTGCGGGCTAGTCGGAGGTGCTCCGGGTGTCCGCAGTGCGCGTAGGAATTATCGGGAACGGTTGCTCGAAGCATGGAGAGGGCGATACCACCGCGCAGATCCAGTGCAAGCCGATGGTGGTCGCTTCGGATCATGGCGCGCAGTCGACTGCGGACAGTCTCATCGTCGATCACGACGAGCGGCGTCCCATAGGTGTCTGCTAATTCTCTTAGTGATGCGTGTGATGCGGTTGTTCGCACTTTTTTCATCCCCAAACTTGGAAGAGAACCCTTCCCTCAGACCGGGATGTACCACGCTGAAAACGATTGGGCTAGTAAATCGCGTTAATTGGTCTTTCCACCGGCACGTAGATCATCGATCGCGCTCGTCAGCCCATCGATGGTCATCCGGTACATTGGGAAGATGTCACGGACCATAGCGATGCTCTCGCTCGCCCAAAACCGCTCGGGTTCCGGGTTAAGCCATGCGGATCTTGGGACTTTGCGTCGCAATCGGCGCAGCCACTCAATGCCCGGGACGGGATTGTTATGGGCGTAGTAAATTGCGCCACCTCGGTGGGTGAGCTCGTAGGGGCTCATCCAGGCGTCTCCTACGATGATGAGCATCCACGTTTGGTCGATACGCTTGAGCAATGAATCGGTGTCAACGCCGATACGGTCCTCCATACGCGTGTAAAGGAACTCATAGACGCAGTTGTGAAACGCGTAGGCTTCGAATTCTTTGAAGTGTGAAGCCGCATGGGCAGCCGAAAAGAGTCGTTCACATAGCTCCGTGTGAGGGTCCATCGACCCTCCTACATCGACCAAGAGAAGTAACTTAACAGCGTTTTTCCTGGGGGGTCGGAATACGAGGTCGATCTCCCCCGCGTTGCGCGCGCTCTCCTGGATGGTCTCTTCGATATCGAGCTCGGGTCGGCCTTGATGCCGCGAGAGTTTTCGAAGTCGTCTGAGCGCCAAACCAATTTGGCGCGTATCGAGGATCCGGTCCTTTCGCAGGTCCTTAAAACGACGGTCCATTGCGATCTGTACAGCGCTGCGTGAACCACCAGATCCACCTACCCGCACCCCAGCTGGATTCGTCCCTCCGTGTCCAAACGGTGATGTTCCGCCGGTACCGACCCAGCGATTACCCCCATCATGCCGTTCGTCTTGCTCCTGCAGTCGTTCCTCAAACTTTTGTCTTAGTTCATCGAGGTCGAGTGCTTCTAATGCCGCCAGTTCCTCCGGGCTCAGTGCTCGAGGAAGAATTGGGTTTGAGAGCCACTCCAAGAGTTCGTCATCAAGTTCAAAGTGTTCATCGATATCCTTAAAGAACGTCGAGAATGCGTGATCGAACTGGTCGAAGTCTCCTTCTTTTTTCACGAGGGTAGCTCGGCTCAGGTGATAAAAGTGAGTGAGGTTGGCTCTCGTATGCCCCAAGGAAAGGGCTTTCATCAGCGTGAGCCACTCAGTCGTCGAGGTCTTAAGACCATGCTGACGAAGATGGAAAAGAAAGTCGACAAACATTCTTAGAAGTAGCTTCGCGATGAACGGTTCGGATTTACAAGTGCCTCAAAGTCGGTCTCTCGTTTGAGAAGTACGCCGAGAAATGGAAGCTTCTCCTGAAGGGATGCAGGTTCGATCCCTCCGCGCCGCAGCGCCGCGATCCAATCGATGAGTTCACTTGTAGAGGGGAGCTTTCGGATATCTTCCTGGTCACGCAACCAATAAAACCGCATGAGGGCTTGTTCAAGCATCTCATTCTCAATGTCTGGATGATGGACTTTAACGATATCCTCCATCAGCGCTTTATCCGGAAATGAGATGTAGTGAAAAACACAGCGTCGCAAAAATGCGTCGGGCAGTTCTTTCTCGTTATTCGAGGTGATGATCACGATTGGACGTTTGGTAGCTGTGACAATCTCGGATGTTTCTAAAATTGAGAAACTCATTTTATCGAGTTCGTGCAGCAAATCGTTTGGGAACTCCATGTCAGCCTTGTCGATTTCATCGATGAGCAGAACTTTTCGTTTCTCCGATTTGATTGCTTGCCCGAGCGGTCCTAGCTTGATGTAGGCCTTTACATCGCTGATATCCCGGTCATTGAAACGCGCGTCGTTCAGCCGCTGCACCGTATCGTAGACGTAGAGACCATCTTGAGCCTTGGTGGTACTCTTCACGTGCCAGGTCAGTAACTCCATGTCGAGAGATTCAGCGATAGCTTCCGCTAAGAGCGTCTTGCCAGTACCAGGCTCGCCTTTAATGAGAAGCGGTCGCTCGAGCGCGATAGCGACGTTGACGGTATCGCGAAGCTCGGGTGAGGTTAGATAATTTTCGGTTCCGTTGAACTGCATGAGGGCTGGCTTTCTACAAGTTACGAGACAGCCCTACGTTAGCGACTCGATCGGCACTTGAGAAGGCATAAACGGACAGTTTTAGTCAGACCGTTCATTAAAAAATTGAATGATATCGTAAGAGGCCTCTTTTAAAGCACGACGGGTAGAGCCATCGGTCGCCTCGCCAAGTCGTCGGTCATCGTCATGGATAATCAGGTAACGTTGCCCACCGAGTAGTGTGATACCCTCCGCTTTACGATGAAACTCTAGGGGGGAGCCCGAGGGGCTTCGAACATAATGATAATCGGTATCTCCAGGTGCTGTCGTTGTAACAAGAAGCCGGCCATTGAGGTCGGTGAGTTTCTCGCCATCTTCTTTTGATACAAGGATCAGGAGCATATCGGTCATATGCCCGAGCGTAAGACTCGAGAGCCCCCAGCCTTGCTCATCGAGTGTAATGGTCTTGAGCAGTTGTGGTGGTCCGATAATTTTAAGCCCATCGGTATCAATGATGTAGGGGAGCGTTATCACCGTGATCGTGTAGCTAAAGGCTTCATAATTAAGACCGACTTCGCGGATTCCAAGCAATAAGTGAGTGTTGGTGGCTGTGAGTCCCTCGATCTTGAAATAGTTTGTTTGCGTAAATCCATGCGTTTTCAGCAGGTCGGAGATCGCCTGTTTCAGATCGATATGACTTTTTACCGAATGGCGCTCACTGTTAGGTTCAACCAAAGAGAGCTGTTCAAATCGTCCAGTGGGCCAAGCGACAAGGCGATTGTAGACATCCCAGGATCCGTCGGGCTTGACACGGTCAAAACCTGTTGTCGCAATGAGGTATTCACCGTTCGGTGTGCTGTCGATGTCTTCCCACTTTTTGGTGCCGATTGCGATTGGGTTGCCTCGTTTTGCTTCAGCTACGGAACGCAGTTTAAAGCCCTGAAAGGGGCTGGTTAAGATACTGCTAGAAGGAGCAGCCCCAATTGTCTTATCGTTAACTAGCCAAATTTGGTCGCGGCTAAACGTAACACCCGAGGGTTCACATCGCAGGGCTTTATTGGCGGGGTGTCCGGGTGCACTGCATTCGAGGCTCTCGCGTAGCAAAATTTTTGCTTGATAGGGAAATTGAGCTTGCGACCCAAAGTGTGTACAGCCCGTGGTGGCGAGTGTAAGAGTGCCGATTACGCCTGCTAAGAGAGACCCTTGGAGTCTGTTCATGAGCGAATCCCGAAGAATCGCAGCATCTTGCCCATGAGTTGGTCGGCCAGAGTTTCTTCGCTTGTGCCCTCGTTATTCTCATCCTCGCTGTCGCGTGAGGCTTCCAGTGCTTGCTTACGCTCTGCAACTGCGCGTGATAGTATCGAGGTCAGCTCAGGGTTGTTAATAATTAGTGGTTCAATATGGGACTTCTGAATCTCATAAGCGATGACCTCAACCGTTGCACTAACGGTTGCTGAGCGGGGCTCGCCGGTGAGAAGTGACATCTCACCAAAGAATGTTCCGGGCGCCAATTCTCCAACCTGAAGTCTGTCTCGGTGCTCGGTGTTGATGAATACATGTGCCAAGCCTTCGACCATAATGAACATCGACTCACCGGCTTCATCGGCTACGACGATGTCTTTCCCTGCCTTGATGGTCTTGCGATGCATGACACTCGCAAGCTGTTCGAGTTCTTCATCCCGTAGAGACGAGAAAATAGGAATTCTCTGGAGTAATGGGACTCGCTCGGCAACGCCGTCTAGCTGTCGCATCGGCTCGCTTCGCTCGAAGACATCGCGCTTGGGATAGGCCAACCGTAGCCCGGTTTGATGAAGATGCCCAAGAATAGACGTGCTGACAGCATTCCTCGCTTTAGCTGGTGAAAACGCCACCGGGTCGGTCCAGTAGCGGACCAAGTACTCGACGCCCAGATTTGTTACTTGGTTGATGCGCGCTTTTGGAGTCGGTGTTTGGAGTATACCTTTCGTTGACTTCAGCGCGGCGTTAAGGACACGAAGCGCTCGTTCGCTTGGGATATGCATGTCCAGCGTATAGGTGAGCTCAAAGCGACTGGTCGGCTCGGGGGCTGAGAGATTCGTGACAACCAGCGAACCTACGAGATTGTTGGGGATGATATGGGTGATGTTACTGCGTGTTTTCACTCGGGTTGCACGCCAGTTAATCTCCATGACTTCACCAATGATGTCGCCCCGGCTTCGCTGGTGAACTTGAATCCAGTCGCCGATTTTAAAGGGGCGGTCGATGTTAATCGCAATCCCGGAGAATACATCAGAGATCATACTCTGGAGCGCAAGACCGAGTACGATACCGACAGCACCCGAGGTCGCCCAGATTCCAGTGACCGGTAACTCAAAGACAACGCCGATGATTCCGGTAATCGCGGCGAGAAAAATGATCGCCGCGACAACATCTTTGAGTAGCCTTGGAACCTGGCCACCGAGTCGAGGTGCAACCAGACTTTCCCAGAAGAATACATCGAGGATCCGAACCACAAACCAAGCGAGGCTAAGCCATGCCAATGAGGCGACAATATAGCCCATGACTCGGATGGTCGAATCGACGAGTTCAGAGCCTACATCGAGGACATAATCTTCCCATAGAAAAAACGATGACAGAGAAATCAACGCCAGGATTGTTGGCCAAAGTAATTTGGCTCCAATTGATTTTTGGTTTTCCTCGCCCACCGCAATCTCCTCTACACACGTTGCTTTCAAGGCTCTCAATACTTCTTATAGAGCCGAGCGAGGTCTGTAGCTAGACCAAGTTTTGGGTGGGTAGGTTAGAAACCAAGCCTTACAACGCTGAGGCCCGAATCCGTTACGACATACGCATAGGTTTCGTCGACCTTGATGTTGAGCGAGACAGTCGCACAGTTGTCTTCCGGGCAACTCTCGGGTGGGATATCCAAGTCCAAGAACCCGCGCGCCTGCACACCATCGTCGGTGATCGTATAGAGGGAAAGGCCGTTGCTGTAGTCGGCAACAAAGAGAGTTGTTTCGTTCTCGCCGTTCACCAGCCGATTGTCTACAACGGCGTGTCGCGGGTATGTCCCGATAAACGTTCCTAGAGATATCGGAAGCGCTGGGATACTCAGGTCAAAGACCTCACCACCGCCTGGATAGAGTGCGATGAGGTAGTTTCCGTCGATTACAAGGTCGGCAAACGATGCGATGTCAGGGTCGGTCAGAGGAATCGTTGTCTCAACAAAATAATTGGTCTCATCACCGAGGTTGATGACCACGACTTCATCGCCGCCGGCGAGATATCCATACTCTTGGACGGTGACGATATCATAGCCCTGGTATTCGGCACTTAGCTCGGCGGGATAATCACTGAATTCAAGCGTCAGCGCTTGGAGTTCTCCGCCAGGGTCGGTCGATTCACTGTCGTTGTCCTCGGGAGCCTCAGAGTCGCCTTTCTTTTCAAATTCATGCAGCCGTGTCAGAGGCACGAGCCCAGTTTCATCAAGCGCATCTTGGCTTAGTGGTGAAACGGAGCGGTTGTGAAGCACGAAGAAGCGTGCATCGTCTATAAACAGAGAGATAGCGATGTCTTCGTCGGTTACCGCTGGTGAACGAAAGGATTGTATCTCCCCAGTCTCGTTAGAGAGAGTTGTCAGGTAAGGTGTATTTTCGTCAACAAAAGCTACCATGACCCCTGCGGCATCGAGGAGATATAGGCTCTTGTCGTTTGGCCAATACTTTAGGTCGGTAAGGGCCCGAGGAAGCGCCGTTTCTCCGAGCTTGGTGGGGGCGAGCGGTGTAGATATGTCGAAGGCTAGGATATTTGAAAATGTACAAATATCTTGGTCGTTCGGCGTACATACCGGAGCTGGCTCATCGTCACCAAAGGTCGAGATATCGATTTCCCAATATTGCGATGCAAAGGCCATCGTATCCGAGAAGGTTGCATCCTGGAGATCAAATTCCGCGAGAAAGGCCACCTGGCCGCAGCTGTCGGCCTCGGTGAGATTACAGTTTCCACAGTCGTCAAGCACCGCAGTCCCGCCGTAGACACCGTTGCAGTCTTCAACACAGTCGTTGTTTGGGTCGCTGTCGCAGATACCGCAGTCGTCGAACTGACTTGGTCCATCGCAGACGCCCGCGCAGTCGAGTGTACCTTCGCAATCTGGGGCACAATAGTTATCGGCATCGATTGGCGAACAGACACAGTTCTCAATGCCATCACAACTGTTTACGGGGAAAGCCGGCGATACGTCGCAGTTTACGAGGATATCGAGTTGGTCATAATCTCCATCGCAATCTTTCGCGCAAGCAACCTGACCGGTAAGACCTTCGACGCAATCGCCACATTCATCTAAGAATGCAGCACCACCTGGTGTACCAAAACAATCTTTTTCGCAGGGTGTGAGTCCAGTTGTGCCTCCAGCGCATTGGCCGCACTCATCAATCAGTGCATCACCACCGAGGACGCCATTACAATCTAGGTTGCAGGGCGTGAGTCCAGTTGTGCCATCGACGCAGACGCCACAGAGATCGATGTACGCGGTTCCTCCTGCATCACCCGCACAATCGCAGGGATCCGCTCCGGTGGTACCGCCGACGCAAGAGCCGCAGTCATCGAAGTATGCTACTCCAGAGACGACGCCCGCACAGTCTTCGATGCAGCTGCTTCCATCGCCATTGCAGACGCCGCACTGATCTTCGACCGCGCCTCCACCCCAGACGCCGGCGCAGTCTTGAATACAGGCCAGGTTATCGTTAGCGGGGTCGTCGTCGCAGATACCACAATCATCGACCACGGCGTTGCCGCCCCAAGCGCCGGCGCAGTCTTGGTCGCAGGCTGTGTTGTCATTGTTGATATCGTCGTCACAGACGCCACAGCCGTCGCGGTATGCACTACCGCCGATTGTTCCGGCGCAGTCCGTACAGGTCGTACCGTCACCGCCACAGACACCGCAGATGTCCAAAATGAGAATGCCACCTGGAACACCACTACAATCACAGGGTTCACGTCCGGTATCCCCGCCGACGCAGTAACCGCAGCTATCGAGATAGGCGGTTCCATTGGAGACGCCGCTGCAGTCGGCGCAGCTCAGACCATCCCCTTCACAGACACCACATGCGTCTTCGATAGCATTACCCGCCCATGTACCAGCACAGTCTCGCGCGCAGGTAGTGTTGTCGTTGGTGATATCTTCATCGCAGACACCGCAGGAATCGAGAAGTGCATCACCATCAACGACGCCAGCACAATCTTGGGTACAGGCACTCAGACCGGTGGTTCCGCTTACACACGTATCGCAGTTATCGATGAACGCAGTTCCGCCTGCGACACCGTTGCAATCACAGGGTAAGATACCGGTTTCACCGCCGACGCATGTTCCACAATTGTCGATATAGGCAGAACCACCTAGCTCGCCGTTGCAGTCTGCCGTGCACGGCGCTCGGTTTGTGGTACCTCCGACGCATGTGCCGCAGTCATCGATATACGCGTCGCCACCTTGAACAAGATCACAATCGCATGGCTCAACGCCGGTGGTCCCCGCGACGCATGTACCACAGGTATCGCGGTAAGCCGTACCCTCTAAAACGCCGTTACAGTCGGTACAACTGCTTGAGTCGCCACCGCAAACCCCACAGTTATCAACAACTGCCGCACCACCAGGAACGCCGTTACAATCGCAGGCAAGCCGTCCGGTCGTACCGCCCACACAGTAGCCACATGTGTCTTCAAAAGCGGTTCCGTTTGAGACACCAGCGCAGTCGGCGCACGAGAGTCCGTCGCCATTGCAAACGCCGCACGCATCTTCAACCGCATTGCCATTCCAGACGCCGAGACAGTCCTGGTCACAGGTAGTGTTATCGTTACTAGGATTTGCATCGCAGACGCCGCAGCCGTCCAGCAGAGCGTTGCCGCCGTCGACACCGTTGCAATCTCGCTGGCAGGCAGGAATGCCGGTATTGCCACCGACGCATTCTCCGCAATTATCCAGAAAGGCTGTACCGCCTGGCTCACCATCGCAGTCGCAAGGTAGCTGGCCGCTGGTTCCACCCACGCAAACATCGCAGCTATCAAAGTAAGCTGTCCCGCCAAAGGTTCCCGCGCAGTCGACGGTACAGGCCGTGCGACCGGTAGTGCCACCTACACAGCGTTCGCAGCCATCAACGAATGCATCACCGCCCTGAACCAACGCACAATCGCAGGGCTCGATACCGGTTGTTCCTTCGACACAGGTACCGCAAAGATCACGGAATGCGGTACCGTAGGGCACGCCGGCACAGTCGGTACAGGTACTCCCATCACCTCCGCATACGTTGCATACGTCAATGACTGCACCGCCTCCCCAGATTCCGTTACAATCTCGCTGGCACGTGAGGTTGTCGTTAAGCGGGTCACTGTCACACACACCGCAGTTATCCAGCACGCCGGCACCGCCCCACACGCCCGAGCAGTCTTGAGTACAGGTCGCATTGTCGTTGGTGCGGTCTTCGTCGCATACGCCGCAGTCATCAATAGCATTGGGGCCATTTGCAACGCCGGAGCAGTCGATTGGGCAAGCCACACCCGAGGGAAAGACGGTATTATCGTTGCTGGGGTCATCATCGCACACCCCACATGCATCCATCACCGCACTCCCGAAAAGTTCCCCGGCGCAGTCGACGGGACAGGGCGTTCCATCTGGGTAAAAGAGATTGTCGTTGGTAGGATCGTCATCGCATACACCGCATGCATCTTCGGCGGAAGTACCACCGAGAACTCCGGCGCAGTCTCGTTCGCATGGCTCAAGTCCAGTCAGTCCACCTACACAGATATCGCATGCATCAAGATAAGCCGCGGTGGATGCATCTTCGTGTTCGTCGCCGTTACAGTCGATGAGGCAGGGACTCTCTCCGGTCGCTCCCCCCACACAAGAACCACATTCATCCAGGTAGGCGGCTTCGTCGCTGTCGCTATAGTAATCGCCATTACAATCGGCCTCGCAGGGGCTTTGTCCAGTATCGCCTCCCACGCACTGTCCGCAGTTATCCTCGGTTGCACTTCCGCCAGGCACGCCGTTGCAGTCGACAAGGCAACCGCTTTCACCGGTGGTTCCACCTACACAGTTGCCGCAGAGGTCGACACGTGCACTGCCACCCGATACGCCTGCGCAGTCGGTGTCGGCGGATGTAGGCGATTCCCCACATGCGACAAGTATAGAGAGACTCCATGCGAATAGATTGAGCGCAATGAGTCGAATTCTCACCCGTGTCCCCCTGGTTCATGAGGTGCTTCTTCACGAGGTTGTTGCCTGGTCGCAACTCCACCTTCGCAGATGTCCAGTCTATCGCAAATTGTCGTTCAGGCTAGGATTTGATGCGATTTTCACGATCTTCAATTTTTTTGCACTTTGGTGGACAAGAGTCCCAGGCCAACGATAGCCTTTAGTTCGGGTTTGTCGAAAGGGGTTCCTTGGGGATGATTGCCGGGTTCTGCCGGTTGCACACTTACTTTGTAGCCATCGCACTTTTACTGTCTGCTGCCTGTGTCTCAGAATCGGATAGTAGTATCATCGAATCAGGACCTGGGACTGTCGAGTCATCTCATTCACTTGTCGTAACACTTGAGGATGGTGCGAGCTGCGAAACCAGTGAGGTCTGCGAGTCAGGGCACTGTGTCGATGGGGTCTGTTGCGATACACCATGTGAAGGCCTGTGTATGGCGTGTAGTGGTGAGCTGACGGGGGATGAGCCCGGCCAATGTCTACCGATGACCGCCGGAACCGACCCGGATGCTGAATGCGCTAAAGATGCTGACAATGTTTGTGGACAAACCGGTGAGTGTAGCGGCGCGGTATTGACCGCAGGCGTCAGTAGTTGCGAGCTCGCGTCAACCGAAATCCTCTGCGAAAATGC
>JAYYQC010000150.1:0-3041 GCA_036128675.1 Myxococcota bacterium
GCAGCATAGGTCATCCAGGACTTAATCGGAGGCGGGTTGAGACGTAAAACTGCCTTCTTACTGACACCCCGCGTTGTACCTGGACGATTCTGACGTCCCTCAAAGAGCGCTTCGATGGCCCCCCCAACCGAAAGAAGAAACTCTTCACCATTCCCAATATTGAGACGCTTATCAAAAGTCGTGCGAATCTGTGCCCGGCGCTGGTCGATACGCTTGAGGACCATCATCCGACCGTCAGCCTCTTCACTAAGTTTACCAGTGAGAATTTCATCAACACCGAGAGCACCGGCAATCTCCGCCAGGCATTCGTCATCGGCATCACAACCCATGGCTTGGCGCTGGGCTTCAAAATCCAACATCTCGCGGACCTCATCCATGCCAATTGCGGATACACCTTCAAGCTTTCGCACTTCCTGAAGGAGCGCCTCAGTGGTCGCATTACCCAATCCATCCGGAATATTTGAAAGTTCCAAATCGTAGACGGCCACGCGAATCAGTGTACCGGCGGCGACAAGCCCTTCCGACGCGCGGGCCGCGTCTCGGGCTTCCCCGACTCGACTAAGAGTTGCCGCCTGTTCTTCCAATACCGCATTGTCAATCACAGCGCCTCCCGCGGCGGCTTTTGCAACATCGAGCGCTACAGTAGCTTCCGAAATATCGCTGGCCTCAAGTTTCGGGGTGGCCTTGGTGGACCCTACTTTCGCCACTGCCGGAAGATAGTTGCAAACCTTCTTCATCCAGGCCCGGTCCAGATAGCCAAGCTTTCCTTCAGACGTCTCGACCATCCAACGCGCGGCATGCTCCACCTTCAAGGTTACGCGCGTTCCTTTTGGAATTTTGGCGGTAAACTTGGTACCATCTTGTGCAATGAAGAGCTTCGCCTTGCCGCTTAATTCGCAACGTACTGCAGGCGCGGGCTCGATGGCAGCCGCGCTAAAAGACTGTGCCGGAAATATGACGAAAACGACGGCTAGTAGAAAAGCCATGGATCCTTTAGGCTTCATCATGCTGTTATCCTCCATGAAGAACTGAACATCCTGAAGAGGCTGCTTAGGGTTTCATGTGGTCATAGTGCTCAAACGCCTCGCACTACGGTTATTGGTTGCCATTCTCGCTGGTACCTAAGAAACGCGTTCCTTAATGACCTTGAGCGTGAATCGCAAATGATTCGAACACGCGACCCTCCCAAGGGTTCTCATCTACATAATCTGTGACACAACGCACAAATTCACGACCATTGCCGTCCTCTGAGATTACCTCGAACACACCCGGCCGTTCATCACGACCGCTCATCTTAGCCACCCAGCTCAGCAATGGAATCCTTGAGTCCGGTGAGCGTAACCCCCGCTGAAGCCGATTCATCAATGCTGATTAAATTCGCATCAAACGCGAGCTTCTCCATGCGTTCGCTCACAACCAGTGGGTCATCTGGATTGAAAGGTAACTGCGACCAAATCTCCTTTTGAGACTCGGATGAGGCGGCATAAAGACTCTCAATTAATCGCCCAAGTTCTGCGACCTGAGCATCGGTCGGCCTAAACCAAGTCTTTGGCAACTCAACCAAAGCTGGGTTATCCACATAAGGGTCGTCTAACCCGCACCAGTGTTGAACATTATAGCCCGGCTGATAGGACTGAATCAGCATATTCGAGCCATCGGGGTGACGTTCTAGCGTGAACGTATGTTGATGCACGGTGATATCCCAGACCTCGTGCTTTTCCGCCGGCTTTCCAAGAGCCGTCAAGACTTGTTCAAGGCCAAGATCACGCACGGTTGACGTCGGCATACTCTTACGAAGCCCCTCGAGGACCATCCCCGCAGTATCACCGCAATTACGCGTCTTCCGCTCCAGGATAAGGTCGGTTCGCTCGCGCCTCGCTGCGATGTTCCGTCCAAGGTTCCCGAAGGCTGAAAGGTCTAAGCGCCCAACATCGCTTGAACCGGCGGATCGCACCGGCGTTCCCACCGAGCGAGGCTCAGGCAATGTCGGCCCGCTTACAACATCACTTCGCAGCTTCTCAAATGCCCGAGGGTCGACGCCATGACTCTTGACCAACACGTCCTTGAGCCGGTCGAGGTCGTTCGGACTCAGCTCCGAATCTCCCTCAAGTCCCAAGTCACTCTGGGTCTTCGCGAGTGCTTCGTCCGAAATATTAAGGCGAGCGGCCAATCCATCGATCTTCATAGACATCCCTCCAAGTTGAATGCGCTCAGACGTCGAGACTTCAAACAAACAAGAGCATAAACCGGCCGGGAGGTCATACCCAATACTCAAGGCTTGGAACACCCCCAGACAAAACGACCACCTGGCATCAATCGCAGTGGCATATCGCGCACATTTGAGGACATGTCGGTTTATTTTGAGACGAAGGACTTCACCAGAAAACCCGCCATTCAGCAGAAAAGGCATCCCGATAAAGGCTCTGCGACCCGCAAAGTCGCAACCAATGCATGAGGGCTCAAATTGCAATTATCCTTTTGTATCAAGGTAAAACACGCAAACCGTGCCAATCTGCTCCTCTTTGCTTGTTATCGCCAGGATTGCTGCTCGGTCGAGTCCCCTGCGTCTGGGGTGCAATCTTTTTTACGGACTTAAGGATGCCCGCTCAGTGAAACCAATGACCTCTCAGTGCAACGACGAGGCTCTCATAGCCATCGCGGACCACGGGGTTGGTTGGGAGCTGACCAAGCCGAGCGCGGTGAACGTCGACGAGAGCTTCAAAATTTGGTCGATTGAGAAGCTTGGCGATCACCAAGCCACGCAGACAAGCATAAGAGAGGTTGGGTACCAGCTGCGCAGTTTCATCATCTGGAAAGTTAAAGAGCTCATCCAGCGCTTCGAGCTCACTAAATCGCTGCCAAAACCCCTCGCCCTTTTCATCGACGGTTGCGAAGATCTCCAGAGCTGTTTCGAGAGCATCCTCGCGAGATTCCACCAGACGCCGACGGGTCAGCTCACCTTCCAAACGGCCGGTCGACGTGATCAACGTGTGGCTATTCGGCTGAAACTCGCGGAAACCATTGGTGTATTGGTAGACCGT
>JAYYQC010000151.1:0-3687 GCA_036128675.1 Myxococcota bacterium
AGCTTTTATGGAGGCACTTACTTATGTGAGCGTCGCCACACTTTAGAACCTAAACCTTCCGGAATCCGAAAATACTGGACTGAGACGGTTGTCTTTGGCGTTGTGAGACTAGAGGGTGGCGCAGACTATTCAACGCGAAAGGTTTCCTGGATGATTGGCATGCATGCGCAGCTTGAGTGGTGGCTCACGACGAAGAGCGACGCGCTGCGCGGACGTGAGCTGGAGCGTTATCTCCAGCGTGGCCTCACACTGCAGGAAACTATCCTCGATGCCCCCCTCGATGACCTCTGTCCGGATGAGCTGGTCAAGGTTGCGCGCATATTTCCCAGGGTCGAGGTACGCTTGCGGGAAGTGTCTAGTCGGGTGGCCAAAGAAGGGACGTTTCCGCGACGTCGGGATTAGTGGGCGCTGCCGAGGGCGACGCGTTCGTTAGGTGTCGGTGATCGACGTTATAAAGGTAGGAATGGCGTAAGGCTAAGTCGCTCGATACTTTGATTGATGCAGTCATAGCCGAGGCTCGAAGGCTCAGCGTCCTCCGAGTAGGTGCCGCCGTAGAGGGCGACCAGCGCCTCGGTGACGATCAGTCCGGTCGCGTCGTCCGCCTGACCGAGCGCGGCCGAGGCCGCTTGAAAGTCGAGTATCGCATTGCGTGCGCGACCGGCAAGGGATGCATCGTACGCATCGAGGTTGGCGAGGTTCTCAAGTCCATTCACACAGCTTGAAAAGTTGGTTTGAATCGCAAGCGCGTCCTCGAAGACCAGGTCGAGTTCTTCGATGCCGTCGAAATCTTCAACCAGAGGTGTGAGGAAAGTATGGAAGCCAGTCTCACCACATTTAACTTCTTGGTCGCCATCGTCGTCAAAATCCTGCTGCGGAAGGCCCAACGGGTGATCCGGTCCGACAATGCAATGGTAGGCGTGCTCGCCGTGACTCTGAACCAGTGCGATGGTGGCCCCGTTGGTTGAGAAACCGCCGTGCTGCACGGTGGTGGCCAATGAATCGGCGAGGTCTGAGGTATGCGTGAAAAGGGTGTTCATCAGGGCGACTGCGTTGCTGGACGGGCCTTGATTGAGCCATAGGACCCAGCCGAGCGGCTTATCGAGGTAGCCATTGTCTTCGGGCGACTCAGAGCTGATTGCGAAGGCGAGATTATCGAGCTGATAGAAGGGGCCGGCTTCGTCGATGCTGAGATCGGTGGCGTTGAATAGATTCACGTAGCCGACTTCTGTATTGAGGACACCCATATGTCGGACATTCTTGATATCGGTGCCTTCACCAATGAGTCGCCAGAGATGGTAGGAAAAGCCCTCAGGGGGAGCGCTCTTGAATGTAATGGCTGCAAGTCGACCGCGCTGGGAGTCGTTTTCTCGCCAGGTACCGTCGGTGAGGTGCTCCAACATGACGGTCTGGTTGTTGACCGGTGCCGGCGCAGAGATCAGCGTGAGTGAGGTCTCAGTATCTTCACCATTGGTCAGGGTGATACTCCGACTGCCGACCGCTTCCGATTTTGCGCCATCACTGACATAAGCCTCGACGTAGAGCCTTGTTTGAATCGCGTTGGCGTTCGCAAAGATGCTCTCATCGACCGAGAGAACAAAGGTCTGCTCTCCATCGACATAGTCGAGCTCGCGGATCTCTGGAAATCGCTCGTCTGAGGACCCATCCGCTCGTAATAGCTGAATCCGATAATAGCCGGACTGAAGCGGACTGGAATCACCGAGCTTGACGGTCACCGAAGCGCCGTAGCCACGTATGGGGTCGGGCGTGATCACGACCGCATCCTTACAGCCGAGCAGGCACGCGAGTATTAGCGCCAATGTGGTGGCTCTTACCATCGCCATACTACGCCTCCTGCGTTGGTGCTCAGGCCAAAGGTCACGGTGCCAAGTGGCCCATCCGGCGGCGAGAGAATCTCCGGTTCAAGTGTCACTGGGTCGGGTTCTTGGTTGAGCGCGTAAAAGCCTGCCGCGATGGCTCCAACGCCGGCACTTACCAACACCCAAGTCAGTGGCTGTGCATACCACGCGGCCCTCGGCTTTGGGGCCTCACGTCCCATCAGCGCGTACGCTTCGCTGCGCATTTGGCCGGCGAGCGTATCAATGTTCCTGAGTGTTACGGTTCGTTGTGTCTCAATCTGGCCCTTGCGGACCGAGAAGAGCTGAAGGGTGAGGACCGCTTTACCGCCTAAACGAGCGAGGTCGCCCCGAAGGTAAAACTTGGCATCGAGGAGCTTGCTGTATTCACTGGCGCAGCTACTGTCTGCACAGCCAAGCTGTTGTCGCTGCTCGGTGAGTTTCAGGAGCTGAAGCATATCGGCCTTCTGGATGATGGCATAGCCGCCCATCTCGGAGAGCTCGCTGACCATGAAGCGCTGAGCGGACTCCGCGAGAAGTGCATCCTCAGGCGCGTCAGCTTCGAAGTCAAAAACCAAAAGACGCTCGGCGCTGGCCCCCTCATTCTCGGCGAATGCGAAGGAGGGCAGCATGAGGGACATAAGTCCCGCAGCGAGTATATGCCGACCGAGGGCACCGCAATCCATGGGCGTTCCTTTCCAGTGGAATTGATACTCAATCGATAGTCCAAACCGGTGTCGAATACCATACCGATGGCGATGGGGTCCAAGCAGCGCATCGCTTGAGATGAGGGTCTCAGCGGCCTTCGATCGCCGGTCCATGTCCTCGGCGAATAAACGAGCCATTCTTTGTCAGATGGGCGACCCCGAACCCGAAGTTCCCATCGGAGGTTAGAAACCATGAAAAGTTATTGGCTAGACGACAGAAATCGACAAGAAGTAGACACCCGAACCCCGCCACGCGTACGCGCGCTGCTCGAAAAGCTTGAGGAGCCTCGCACCGCGCTCTTGAACCATCCAATCTATCGGAGCATTCAAAGCGAAGCGGGCCTCCATACCTTTATGGCCTACCACGTATTTGCGGTCTGGGACTTCATGTCTCTCTTGAAATCGCTTCAGCAAAAGATGAGCTGTGTTTCCGTGCCTTGGGTACCTGAGGGGGACCCGAACCTGCGACGTCTTATCAATGAAATCGTACTCGGTGAGGAGACCGATGAGGACGGCCAGGGCGGCTTCTCCTCTCATTTTGAGCTTTATCTAGACGCGATGAGAGAGTGCGGTGCCAACACTGCTGTCATCGAAGCGACGGTTGGACATATCAGGAATGGTCTCGCGCCGGCGAGTGCGATGATTCGCGCGAAAGCTTCTCAAGGGACGAAGCGTTTCTGTGAGACGACGTTCGAGGTGATTCAGAGGGGAAGTGTCGCCGAGGTCGCGACAGCCTTCGCCTTGAGCCGTGAGGACGTTATTCCCAACATGTTTCAGCGTCTGGTGGATGACCTACGTCTCAAGGACATGAATGACTACGACCGCTTTCTCTATTACCTAGACCGCCATATCTCGGTGGACGGCGATGCCCATGGTCCGATGGCCTACGAAATGATTGACACGCTCTGTGGTGAGGATGACAAGAAATGGGCCCTCGCTGAAGCGGCAGCCCGCCGAACGATTCAGAGCCGTATTGTACTTTGGGACCATGCATTCGTGGCGATTCAGGAAGTCGAAGCCAACGCACAGGCCGCGGCTTAACTTAAGACAGGGCGTTTAGAGCCGAACAAAGGCTCTAAAGCTCTGGTCAAACCAGTCCTCGTTGTCCGGGTCATTGTTGATCCAGT
>JAYYQC010000152.1:0-3756 GCA_036128675.1 Myxococcota bacterium
TCAAAGGTATTACGCTCGTCAAAGCCCTCGGCGTTTGGCCATACATAGTCGCCTAGAATATCCCAACGCTCGAAATTACGATCGGCCGACGGGCCAAGCTCGCGAACAACTGCATCTATATCGGACATCAACGATTCTGTATTCAGGGCGTCGCGCCGAAGCTCCCTCCACCTTGTGCGGTAACGCTCTTGAAAGGCTTCATCCTCGAACAAGCGTTCATACCATTTGTAAGCGTTCGGGTTATCGGCGGGAAATTCCGGGTTCTCGTGGTGCCAGCCTTCGGTTAGCCAACCTTCAAAATAATCGGGATTCCCAAGCGCACCATTGAAATCCCAAATTGGTCCCATCGCTACCTTCTCACCCCGCTTCTTATGAAGATAAGTGCTGAGCACAAAGGCATCGACATTACGGGCGAATTCGTTGAGCAAATGATGATCGATAAAGGAGTCCACATCGATATAACGCGCGTATCCGAGCTCTGGGTCTGCGAAATCATCACTGACCAAGACGCTCTCAAAATCATCGAAATATTGCTGCAGGTAGCCTCGCTGCTGAGTCGAGATTGAATCTGCATCCGGATATGAAAAAAGAAGCTGGTCTCCGAACTCTTGGGTTTCAATTCCGACACGCTCAGAAAAATTCCAGCCTTTCTCGAGGATATAACCGCCCGAGATGTCTTGCTCGGCGTTCTCGCCTTTCGGCTGCGACTCAACATCGACACGCTGACTCCCCCGCTTGACCTTTTCCATAAGAACGTAAACACCGACATAATCCCCGGCATCCACAGTCTCGTCATCCTTATTTAGAAAGAGCTCCACAAACCGCGTACGCGCCGCATACCGCCCAATCCGATTGCTCCAACGGTACATCAAGTGATTTCGCATCAATGTCTTGTCGGCGAATGGAGCGTGCAAGACCCAATCTGACTCAGCCGGAAGTCCCAAGAGCGAAACATCGGTATCTTCATCAGTCTCGTCCCAGGTCTCAAAAGAGTACTGCTTCTTCTCATAGTCCGCAGTGCTATTACCTCGAATATGCAGACCGCCCCGACCTACATAGGCGGGTGTGTCTCTAAGAGCAGACTCCTGAGAATTTGTATCCACTTCGAAGGCCACACCGGCCACCGGGCGAAACTGGCGTGGGCGTTCGACGTCATCGATCCGCTCATCGCCAAACGCATCCACGACCATCATCGGTAGGTTGGAGGTTCGTTGCTGGAGCGACGGATCGAGCTGAATGAATGCACCGGTCGTGACCTCGTCAATCCGACCTTCCACCTCGAGCCCCACACGAATCAAGGTGGAGCGGTCAAGCGTAAGTGGACCTTCAACGAGCGGCGCAGCACTGGTTGGCACGCTGCCATCAAGGGTGTAGCGTAAGCGCCCCTCGCCTGAGACCGTTACGGCCTGCGTCCCAAAGAAGACACCAGCTTGCGGTGAAAACGTAATCGACTCAGGACTGATATCGGCCGCAGAGACCACCTCGCTCGACGCATTTGAAGCCCCCGGTGTCGGTGGCCTTAGATAGCCGAAGTCTCCGCTGGGTAAACGTCCATAAGACGTCGAGGCGACCTGTTCAGGGTAGCTTGGGCTAAAGACCGTCTTAAGCTCGTCTTCATCACCAGCCTTGATCAACGCGAGGTATTCGCCCGACGTCTTCAATTTAAAATTTGTATGGAGAAACTGACCAGAAGCACTGCGTCGATCTTTACCCGATGCAAAGACGACCAGGTAAGCCCCGGCCTCAAGGCGCACTGCAGGAAAGCCCCACTTCCGAGGATCAGTGGCGTCGTCGGTTAGGTACCATCCATCGAGCAGGACATCGGTGTCGCCTACATTTTGAAGTTCAATCCAATCGCTGACTGCACCATCTTCATCAACAAAATCCGAGGTATTCGTCGCAACGAACTCGTTGATCACGATATCATCAAGCCCTTGATTGGCCTCAGTTGATTCAGTTTCACTACAGCCAGTCTGCAAATAGAAGAGCAACAGAAAGACGAGTCCTGCATACTTTGTTACTTGAGTCATTCCACCCTCACGACACGTTCATCCACCAAGCTTCAGCTCTTTAGACACCTCCAAGCGAAGAATTGGCAGAAAAAGTGCACCCAAATCGGGGCGTCAAACCTCATAGATCACGACGGCGATCGGCCCACCCGCGACCTGCGGCGGTCTCCAATGAAACGAAAGGTTGTGCTCAACACACAACTCGATGACCATACACATGGATGCTTGCCAGGGGGCTTCCTTTGCTTTTCCGGCCCCTAACAATTGGAGCAAAAGACGTGAAATTACGAAAACACACTCATCCGAGTGCCCTACTCCCCTTCCTCCTCATCGCCACTCTTATAGCCTGCGGGGATACCGAGACCTCCACCGGCGACAACCCTGGAGCTCTTCCGAGTGACCAAACGACCGACCAAGCTGCGGCAGACGACGACACAGACGAAGTCGAACATTTCCGGCCAGAGGGTTGGACCACCCCCAGCCACAGCAAGGGGGCCGACGCCGACTACGCTCGAATCTACCCCGATGATGCCGTGCAACGCCTGGACATCGTCATCGATGCCGAGACCTACGCAGCGATGCAAGACAACATGACCGAGCTCTACGGAAGCTCCAATAGCGGTGGTGGGCCCGGCGGTGGTGGGCCTGGCGGCGGCATGCCCGATGAAGAGCCGAGCTTCTTTCCTGTAGAAATCCAATACGATGGGCTTACCTGGTGGCACGTTGGCATGCGCTACAAAGGTAACTCAACACTGATGAGTGCTTGGCGTCGCGGTATCAAGAAGATGCCATTCCGACTCGACTTCGACGAATTTGAAGACCTCTATCCAGAGATTGATGACCAGCGATTTTTTGGTTTCAAAAAAATTACCTTCTCAAATGGCTTCAAAGACGACTCTTTAATTCGAGAAAAATTAGGGGGTGAGATTTTCCGCAATGCCGGCGTCAAAGTTGCTAGAAGTGCATTCTATCGAGTCTATCTCGACATCGGTGATGGCAACGGACCAACTTACGCGGGCCTTTATACCATGGTGGAGGACCTCTCGAATAAGTTCCTCGATTCTCAATTCAAAGACGACAGCGGCAATCTTTACAAGCCAGATGGTCAGGCTGCGACCTGGTCTACATTTTCTGAAGAGGCCTTTATCAAAAAGACCAATGAGGAAGAATCGGACTGGTCCGATATTCGAGCCGCCATTGATGCCCTGCACTCAGCGACGGACGACGAAGAACGCTGGAGAGATAATCTCGAGACTCACTTCAACGTGAGAGCCTACCTAAAACTACTTGCTGTCAATCAGACCATGCAGAACTGGGATACCTATGGCGCGATGACGCATAATTATTACCTCTACGGTGATCCCGACGATAACGGTCGACTCCTTTGGATCCCTTGGGACCTCAATGAATGCCTACTCTCAGTGCGAGGTGGCCCCGCCGGCTCAGGTGGATTCGCAGGAGGAAGTATTCATTTAGACGAGGTCGGCAACGACTGGCCAGTGATTCGCTACCTCCTCGATGATCCAGTCTATCAAGCACTTTATTATCAAGAGCTTGAAGCGCTCCTTGACGGCGCGTTTGCAATCGATGCTCTCCATGCGCGTATCGATGAGCTCCATGCGCTGATTGCACCCTATGTCGTAGGCCCCGAAGGTGAAGCCTTCCCTTATACAAACCTTAACAATTCTAGCGCCTTCGAAGCAGCGATTGAGACTGGGGAGAGTGCGCTGAAGCCCCATGTGACATC
>JAYYQC010000153.1:0-6176 GCA_036128675.1 Myxococcota bacterium
GTCGATTTCGCCGACCTCTATTTTCTCGAAGAGATTGAGACCTTTCAGGATCACCTCTATATCAGTGAGGGTGAGAATCTGGTGGCAATCGTTGATATTGGGAACCCGAATACTCCCCTCTACGCCGGCACCCTTCAACCCTCATGGTACTTAGAGGGCCTCAAAGTCATCGGTAATGGACTCTGGGGAAAAGGCAACGGAAATATCTTTCGTTATGACCTGAGCTCACCGGCCTCCCCGAGCCTAAGTTACGCAATCTACGCGGGCACCAGCTGGTCCTCCCCGAAAGCCGCTGGCTTTACCATCGCCCCATCAGGTCTATTGGCGGTTGCCCGTTATCAAGATGAAACCAGTCATTATGCGTGGAAGCTTGAGCTTTATGACACAAACGCAACGCAAGCGACCCTTCGATGGTCCTACGACTTACCAAATTCGTCGAGCATTGAAGATGTTCTAGTTACCGTAAATTCGGACTCTGTCTATCTTTACCGCGCAGACCAAACCCACCTCTGGCGCTTCGATACCGGAAGCGGTGTCTTAAGCGCGACGCTCCCTCTCACCGAAGCACCGCGTTTCCTGAAAGTCTTCCCAAGCGGGCTCTATTTGGAGAGTGCTTCGGAAAATGGATTTTACGAACTCGGTCAAGGCGTACTGAGCAAAGCAGCTCAGCTCCCTCACGCATATACACATACGATGACCCAACATGGTCAATGGTTGCTTCGGTCTGCCGGTGCAGCCGGGCTGCAAATCATCAACTTTGAGTCCCCTTCAGCACCGTTTATTCAAGCGGAATTCAACCATGGTAACAGCGTAAAAGATGCGGTCTTGAGTACAGGTGGACTCTGGCTGGCTGAACAACCCGAGCGCCTAAGACGCGTGACCATTCCAACTTGCTTCTCGAATTAACCGTGCATGCCTGCCATCACGTGACCTGACCTCGCCGTTCGCGGTACCCTCTCCCTAGAGCTCAATCTTGGGGGAGAATATGGCTGTCACACACGAAAGTCCTTTGCTCGCACGTATCGGCGCCTGGTCGCTTGAACGCTACCCACCACCGATCACTGTCATCAATATCTTGGTCTACTTTACCGTGGCCGGTGTAGCGAAGATGCTCCTTGGGCAGGAAGTCATCGATTTTTCGGTTGAGCGCGACCTCTTAGGTGCCATCGCCTTCTCATGTTTTCCACTGATGATCCGAGTCTTCGACGAGCACAAAGATTACGAAGAGGATGTTCACAACCACCCCGACCGCATTTTACAGCGCGGTATTATTACGCTTGGGCACTTGAAAGTCGTCGGCGCTATCGCCATCGCTCTTCAGTTGGGCATCTCCATTTATCTCGACGGGGGATTTGGTCTCATTACCCAAGCCTGGCTGGTTGTCATGGGCTGGAGCCTTCTCATGGCCAAGGAATTTTTCTTGGGCGAATGGCTTGAGAAGCGGCTCTTTCTCTACGCCTTTACCCACCAGCTCGTATCACCGATGGCGAGCTACTGGATTGTCTGCATGGCACAATCACAGAGCTTGGAGCCCGGTGTCTTCCCAACCGAAGGGGTCTGGCCCATTACGTTTCTGCTGATGGCGAGCGGCTTTGCGATCGAGGTAAGCCGTAAATTCAAGGCACCCTCCCAAGAGCGAGAGACCGTCGACTCCTATACGAAGGCACTGGGCATTGGTGGTGCGGTTACGACAGCACTTATTTTTCTCTTCGCTGAATCAATCCTGACGTACGTTATCCTGGGGCAAATCTATTCTCCGGAGCCGATGTCCACGGTCTGGCGGGTGCTGGCCTTTCTGCCCTTCATTGGTGCCTTATCCCTTTACCTAAAGTTTAAGTCTAACCCGACCGAAGACCAGCCAAAGAAAATCGAGGGGATCTCGGGTCTCGTTCTCTTGGTGATGCACGTTTATATCTTGGTCGCGTTGGGGACGCATCTCGGTTTCCAGTAAAGGCCCCTTGCACGGGTTGGCCTCAAGCCTCAAGTTGGGTAAGACGTCGCCTGAGATGCGACTTAAAACATTTTACCTACGGGGCTTTCTCTATGCGATTACTTTCAGTTTCCCTCATTTTTGCTCTCGCGGCATGTTCAAAACCAGCGGCCACCGAACCAACTCCACCAGCTGACCAGAAAAAGGATAGCGCCGCCGCGCCTGCTGCCCCTGCTGCTGCAGTGGACGAAAAGGTCTTCTTCGTAAGCCCGATGGATGGCGCGACGGTCTTCTCTCCAGTCTTCGTCAAGTTCGGTGTACAAGGAAAAGAAGTAAAGCCGGCGGGCGAAGAAATCATGAATCCCGCATTCGGTCATCACCACCTGGTCATCGACGGCGCTCCGGTTGCCAAGGGCACCATGGTTCCAATGGACCCTAAGCACATCCACTACGGAAAAGGCCAGACTGAAACCACGGTCGAGCTAACGCCGGGTGAACACACCCTGACTATGCAGTTTGCGAATGGTGCTCACCTTTCATACGGCGAAGCGATGAGCACCACGATCAAGGTGACAGTTCTTCCGACTCCCGAAAAACTGGGCGTTGGCTTTAAGAACCTCGCCGACGGTGCGAAGGTCAAGGGCGAGTTTGACGTAGAGTTCGACGTTGCAGGCATGGACATCAAGCCGGCAGGCGAAGACCTAAAGAGCAAGACCACCGGTCACCACCACCTCATCATCGACGGTAAGCCTATCCCTACCGGAGAGCTCGTACCGATGAATGAAACACATATTCATTTCGGCAAAGGCCAAACTTCAACCAAGCTCACACTTGAGCCGGGACCTCATACACTCACCTTACAGTTCGCAGATGGAGCTCACCTTTCTTACGGTGAAGCGATGAGCGCTACTATCAACGTGGTCGCAGAATAAAGAGCCGTGAAGGACTGTGCGTAAAGCGCAAAGAGCGATACGCCCCTTATCACTTTAGGATGCGGAGAGAGGCGCGACATTCGCTTGTTGTCGCGCTTCTTTAGCTTCCTCCTCAGGAAGCGGCTGAATGCGATAAGGGACGTGCCCGTTCTTGAACTTAAACATCCACATCGCAATCATGATAAAGAAGGCTGCATGTGGCTCGAAGACCAGCCAAGCGCCCAACGCGTAAACAATCGCAAGCATATGCACGAAATTACGGAGTTGGTGGGCCCGCCGATCACCCACGTTTACAACATACGTTGCAACACCAGCAGCAAGGTCAGCCTTGTAATCCTTCAATTCGTGTAAGAGGAACACCTCAAAGCTCCCCAAGAAAAGCCACATTGTCAGAAATGCGACTACGTCGAGAGGTGCCGATGGCAGGAGTGTTACCAAAAATAGGAACGGGAAAACACGCTGATAAAGTGGTCCGTTCACGACACCCCACATTCCGCGTCGCTTCGTATGGAACGGCTCAAGCGAGTAAACCGTTGCTGCGATAAATCCGAGAATACCAACAACCGCAGTATCCATTTCTTGAGGATAAAACGAGAGTGCCAAGGTACCCACGCCAAGCAGTACCGTCGTCCAGGTCGCGAAGGAATGTGAAAACCCGTAGTAAATATCCTTGCCACCTTTGAGATCCTCCTCGCGTTCACACACCGAGTTGATCAGATAAAGATAGGAATAGAAAAACAAATTCCAAACGGTAAAGTACGCGAAAGGCTTAAAAGGCTCATCGATAGGCTGCAAAAAAAGAACAACCGCACCACAAAAGAATGTCATCTCAAGCTTGTTGAACCAGCGATCCATTCGCAGTAGGTCCAAGAAGTCAAACCATCGATTCAGCAACGTCATATCCAGTACTCCCCCAAGAACAATCGGCCGTATTCAGAACGACTCGCTACTTGCCCCTAAAGAAGAACCACGGACCACACTTTCGCGCAAGCCCAAGCATCGCCTTGGGTTAATCGACAAAGCGGCAGAGAGGCTCAATCTCCAAATCATCGAACCGATGATAGTTGGTACAAGAGCCGGTCGAGCCGGTGAATGCGATAGAGCCGCCCTTAAACTGAAACTCCGGTATTTCGCCCCCAAGAGGCTCAAGGTCATCGAACTTCACCGATACCTGCGTTCCATTGATCGTTACTTCAACCGTGTGCCACTGGTTATCTTCCATGGAAGGTAGGTTCTGATAGAAAACGTGGTTTCCAGCATCAGCGTTCAGCATCAGCCCCATATGATTTTGCCAAGTTGGGTCGTAACCGTTTTCCCAGGTATCGAATTCAATATGAAACGAATCGATCACACAGATACTTTCTCGACAATCAAAGTTCGGCTCACAGTCGGACGCGGTCGTACAGGATCTCGATGGAATATTAAAACCTAACCCGCCGCCATTGGATGCCAGGTCAAGAATCGCTGAAACTTCATCGCTGGAGTCTACTGGATAGACGGAGAGAGCAAATCCATCCGCGCTACAACTCGATGAGCCGCAAGACCCAATCGTGTCGCATTGTCCCGTCGAGATTTTAAAACGCAAATGTGCGTTGGTCGCAGATACGATAGGCGTTGTCCCGAAAATCGCACCCTTACGGGTTGTGGCATTCCCGGTCATTTCTATCCATCCTCGAGGCTCCCAATATGCATCGTCCTTCGTCACCCAGCGTGTGTCATCGAGACCGGCGTTAAAATCATCCACCAGCTGCCAGCCACAGAGCCCGATATCCAATACTTCTGTGTCCAAGACCGATTCTCCCTCCATGAGACGTAGGGTAAGAACATGAAAGCCTGGGGTGACCGGTGTTATCGTTAGAGACGTCGAGGCGGCAGCAGCGGTGCTGCCCAGAGCCCCGTCGAGATTCGAGAGCGCGACTACAGTGTAATTCGAAAAGTTCCCATCCCCTCCCTCGACTTGAAGGTCGATACGTATCGACTCCCCTACCTCATAACTTGTCCGTGTCTCGGGACTTAAGACACGAAAGGTTAATAAAGGCTCTTCAACCTCTGAGGCATCGGCTGGATCGGTGACATCACTTTCCTCGCTACCGTCGGTCGGGTCTGTCACATCGGAAGCATCGGTGACATCTGAGGTGTCAGTCTCATCAACGGGTTCACTGGGGTCATCAACCACGGTCGGGTCGACGACAGAGTCGGGACGACCGACGTCATTGCAAGCCGCAATGAAAAAAACAGCCGAGACAAGGAAAAGCATAAGGTTCGAGGCGAGATATCGAGAATTCAACTCTGTTGTCATCGGTTCACTTCCTAAATTGGGTCATCCTGAGTCGCTACCACATTCGTCAGTTCGCGCAAGATGGCCCGAAGGTTTTCCCCAACGCGTAGGCCTCAACTCTAGCTCTCCTCGCCAAACTTCGCTACCGTGCTTGGGTACCGTCTATCCCCGAGACTTGAATTCACATGACTGACTTCTTCCCCATCGTTGTTACCGCACTCGCGGCGCTCGTACAGGGATGTCTCGGTTTCGGTGCTGGCCTCTTGTCCATGGCGATTCTTTCGCTTGTTTGGGAGGTGCGCGACGCCACGGTGATCATGGCCCCCGTCGGGTGGCTCATGGTAGCAAGCCTCGTTGTCAAACTCAGGAAAGACACGACACCTCGGGCACTCATTCCAATTTTCACAGCGATCCCAATCGGCGTCTTCGGCGGGATTTACGCTCTCGATGTTCTTCCTGGCGTGTTACTCAAATCTTTGCTCGGACTCACGCTCTTGGCATTCGTTGGACATTCCTTACGGAAAACAACCTCCCGTCCCCACCGTGACTCTCAAAGATTTGCGACCGCTGCAGGAGCACTCTCGGGCTTCACCGGTGCCGCGCTGAGCGCGGCGGGTCCCCCGGTTCTCATCTACGCAACGGTGGCGGGTTGGGAGAAAGACCGCTTCCGAGCGAACCTGCAGGCCATATTTTTTGTTGTCTCGACGATTTCAGTTATCGGCCTTACCGTTGGAGACTTCTTTAGTGAATCCAGTATCTTGCTCAGTTTAAAACTGATTCCAGGGGTCCTCGCGGGCGCGATGATTGGCACAAAAATCTCGGCGAAAATTCCTCAGGAAGACTTCCGAAAAATTGTCTTCGCCGCGTTGGCCACCATGGGGCTCTACTTTTCGCTGATGCCACTCTGGTAGCCTCTGACAACACCAATTCTACGCAACAACCAAGCGCACCGGCCGATACTCCAAACAAGTGAGGAGTTTTCTATGTCGCTCAACATCGCTTCTGTCTGCCAAGCAGCATTTCTGCCGCTAGAATC